>DAOVGI010000052.1 GCA_030672475.1 Candidatus Bathyarchaeota archaeon | reverse complement strand
AAGTTCTTTCACACTCATATCCTCAACTTCAGCTTCACTCACTTGAAAACCACTCCTCTAAGATTTGCACATTCTCAAAATAGATGCGAATAATACCATTGTCCGTCATTTTTGAACGATCTACAGTCAATTTTAAGACATTGTGAAAGAGGCTGTCTGAAGGGACATCCAAACATGTCTCAATAAGACCGATGAGTTCGCTTCTACTATTGCACATCTCCAGCAGAATCGTCCCATTCACTGTGAAACAGGCGTGATTTTCAAAGCTTAAGATTACTGTGAGTTCTTGAGTAGAAAAATTCCAAGAAACTTCAGATACAGTTAAATTGTAGAATGGCGCTCCCCACGATGTCGTCATGTTTGTGGAAATCCCTAAGCCCATAACATATGCCATTTCAAAAAATGTCGATATACTCAGATTCAGGGTTGTGTCATCAGTTAGAAGTTCCGTGTTCTTTGAAACAATTTCTTCGATGTCAAAGGACAGGTCGTAGCTTGAATTCAGTGTGGTACCTGCTGGCACGTTTAGCAAGGGTGATGAAAATGCTGCTAATGTCGTATTGTTTCTTCCGATGAGTATCGTGACGTTAATGTCTGACAGGTCACAATAGCCTGTGTTGTTGATGTAAAAAGGAGCAGACAACGAGAATGTTCCATTGGAGAAAGAGACGGTTGGTTCTTTGAAGCCTATAGCGTTTGGTTGTTCCAGAATTCTGAGTAGTGAAATACCTATCGTAACTGGCAACAAGAACGTCGTAACCGCAAGAAATATGATTGCCCAATTGAGAGCCCTAATTACTTGCCGCACTGCATCTTCCTCATAGATGGTAAAGTCTACAACAAATCCTGGACTATTTCAGGCTTTTTCGGTCTTTTCTTCTTTTTTCGATGATGGCTGTTGATCCATCTCGGCTTTAGGTTGTGGAACGCGTCTGGCTTCCCTTATGAGTTGTATCCCTCGTATTGTTGTGATGGATCCTGTCCAGCCCATTACGCCGAGATACATTACTCTAATTATTGCTTCAGCTATTGGTCCAAGGCTTTCACCGAGGGCTTCTGAAAGATTCAGTGTAGATACAATACCTAACTCGGCTACAATCAGCGTGAAAGCCATGTAAAACGTTAAGATCAGCAAGACAGCGCCTATACCTAAAAGTGTGAACGCAGCTAACTCAATTCTCTCAATCTTCATTAGACATTAACCCTACGTGTTTGAAAATCACTTCTCTTCGGAACTGATATAAAAATACTCTGCAACCTCAGATGTGTGGCACGTCTTTTCCTTCTAGGCTATCTCTTACTAAGAGAGACTAGGTGACAGTTTCTTTTGTGCATAAAAACTGCAGATTCTCCTTGCCTATGTTCCTAAACTGGTGTTCTTCCATGGATGAGATAAAAATGGCGTCGCCTGCTGTAACAATAATTTCGTTTTCTCCTCCACGAACTAGAGCTTTGCCATGAAGTATGAAAACCTCATGTTCATGTTTGTGTTTTTCAAGCGGTGTGTAACCGTCGATTTCTATTGTGAAAAGTCTCAACTGAAGTCTTTTTGCTCCAACATTCTCACCGAGCAAGTACTTCACTTTTACGCCGTATGCACCCTTCACATTCATTTGAATTTCTTCAACTTCATCTACACTTGTTACAAACATTACTGGCACCTTTGTATAATGCAGTGTTTTGGAAAGTCTTAAGTGCTTGGCTATCGAAGAACCATTGAAACGAAATGAAAGGCGCCATGTACCATAGCCAACAAGATATAAGAATAGAAGAAATGACAGTACCGGAAATTGGCGAAAACGAAGTTCTTGTAGAGATGAAAGCTTGCGGAATATGTGGCTCAGACCTGATGAACTGGTATCTTGAGAGCCGCGTGCCACTTGTTCTTGGACATGAACCTACAGGAACGATTGTTAAGGCTGGAAGCAGAG
This sequence comes from Candidatus Bathyarchaeota archaeon, assembly GCA_030672475.1. Classification (GTDB taxonomy): domain Archaea; phylum Thermoproteota; class Bathyarchaeia; order Bathyarchaeales; family Bathycorpusculaceae; genus SOJA01. The sequence goes on along the minus strand of DAOVGI010000052.1, from coordinate 6,288 downwards.
TCGAAGGATTCAGTGTTGGTGATAGAGTTTTCGTGCATCATCATGTGGCATGTTTGACATGTCATTTCTGCTTACGTGAAGATTACACCCTATGCGAACAATTTCACAAAACTCACATCGACCCCGGTGGACTTGTAGAATACTTCAGAGTTCCAACCCCAAACTTACAGATAGACACATTGAAAATTCCGGAAACACTCTCTTTCGAAGAAGCCACACTAATTGAGCCGGTTGGCTGTTGCATAAGGGCTCTCAGGAAAAGTGATGTTCAAGTGGGTGATACAGTTGCAATAATCGGAGCTGGAACAACAGGGATCATTCATGCAGCCTTGTCAAAAATCTTCGGAGCAGCAGTGATAATTGTAACTGACTTGATCGACTATAGACTGCAAAGGGCAAAGGAGTTCGGAGCGGATGTTGTGGTTAATCCGGAAATTGATGATTTGGAGGCTGTTGTCAGAGCTGAAACTGAAGGAATAGGAGCGGATGTCGTAGTTGTGACCGCACCAAATGTAGGAGCCTACAAATCTGGTTTAAGGGTTTGCCGTAGAGGAGGAAAACTATGCGTTTTCGCACCGAGTAACCCTGGAGAATACTTGCAAATCAGCCCAAAAGAACTCTTTTTCTCGGAAGTCCAAATAGTTCCATCCTATTCAACTTCGCATCTGGAAACTAGAACAGCTTTGGAACTTATAAAATCCGGTAGAATAAAAGCCAAAGAACTGATAACCCATCATTTCAGGCTTGCAGACGCTGCCAAAGCATTTAAAACAGCCTTGGAAAATAAAGAAAGCTTAAAAGTTATAGTCTTGAATCAGTGACAAAAATGAAGGTAGCCATGCTTTACGGTTTAAGAGATCTGAGAGTTGAGGACATTGATATACCAAACGTTGAGGCTGGCGAGGTTCTTGTTAAAGTCAAGTCAGCAACAACTTGTGGAACAGACCTAAAAATATTCCAAAGAGGCTACATTGAAAAAGTCATAAGACTTCCAACAGTTTTCGGTCATGAGTGGGCGGGCGAGGTTGTTGAAGTCGGTGAAGGGATAGAATGGCCTAAAAAGGGAATGCGCGTCCGTGCTGGCAACAGCGCCCCATGTCTACGTTGCACGATGTGCCGGAAAGGCAAATATAATCTTTGCGAGGATATGATTTGGCTCTGGGGAGCATATGCAGAATACATCAAAGTTCCAGCTCGCACCGTACTGGTGAACATGCAGGAGATTCCGCAACATGTTTCTTATGAAGAAGCAGCAATAACAGAGCCATTGGCATGTGTACTACATGGGGCTGAAGAAGCAGATGTAAAATTAGGAGACACCGTCACGATAATTGGTGCTGGAGCCATCGGATTACTCCACCTTCTGACCGCAAAGAAGAAGGGTGCTGGAAAAATAATCATCGTAGACCTTGTGGAGGAAAGGCTGAAGCTCGCTAGGAAATTAGGTGCAGACGAGACAATTAACGCTGGACAAGAAAACGTGGTGGAGAAGGTTCAGCAACTAACCAGTGGGTACGGTGCAGATGTTGTAATCGAAGCAATAGGATTGCCGGGAACTTGGGAGCGAGCCTTGAAACTTGTTGGGAAAGGAGGGACAGTCTTGGAGTTTGGCGGATGCCCACCTGGAACAGAAGTCAAAGTGGACGCTGAACTGCTTCACTATGGGGAAGTAACGGTTCGCGGAGCTTTCCATGCAACTCCATTGCATTTCAGAAAAGCTCTAGAGCTTATTGCATCAAGAACGATTGATGTGAGACCGCTTATAACAAGGAAAATGAAGTTAGAAGAAATCAACGAAGCTTTCAAAATACTCTCTACAACCAAAAGCGAAATAAAGATAGCTATAATTCCGTAGAATAAGTGAGAAGTTCATGACAGAATCAGCGGGTTACATTTTAAGAATTTCAACTGAAAAGTGGGTTGACCAAGTTTTCGGTATGGCAATTTACTATACTAGTCTCCGCAGGAGATGGGAGGTCGGTCAGACAGTGGTTTTCATGCACAAAACCAGTATCGGAGACGCTGTCATAGGCTACGGTGTATTGGGAAATGTCTACGAAAAAGATGAGCTTTCCGATGAGGAAAAGCGTGAATGTGACAAATACGGTTGGAAAAAAGCTATAGAATTCAAGTACGTCGTGGAATTTGAAAAGCCACTACCGATCAAAGAAACATTTCTGAAGGACTCTCGACTTCGCGGAAAATATTTTCACGGTTTGAAATTGAATGAGGAACAAGTGACTTCGATCATAAGTCAAGCTGAACACTTGCAACGTTGCTAATTATGATAAAAAATGTTGAATAGACTTGCACGCTGAAACTGGCGCTACAGTGAATTAGTCCGTGAAAAAAGAAAGCCGGATGGTACGCAGGAGTTCCAGGAAAAATCGACGCGCAACACAAATATAGAATAACTGACGTTTCGTTCTCAAATGAGGTGTAAGCGAGATCAAAGGCAAAATCAGCCGTATAGGATATGTCAATAGAATTAGGGATAACCTTTTCAACATAAGAAGGAAAAAACTTTTACCGCTTTATGAAGACTTAAAATCAGCAAACTGCGTAGTTTGCGGTGGATCGGGCAGGTCACTGTACTCCTTGAACGCTGCAATGAGTCAAATGGCGTTAAGCCGGATTGGATGGAGGAACAAAGTTGTGTTAACTCCAGACGATCCAGGCTTTCCTGGCAAAAACATGTACGATGCAGCAGCTGAGCTTGAAAGAAGATACAAGAAAACCTTGCTTTTGATAAACTCTGGGAGCGGTTTCTCTGATGATCCGTTGGTGATGGCACAAGATTTGGCAAATTATATTGAAGACAAAAAAACATCAAAGTTTTCCATGGGACTTATAACCTCTAACATAAACTCTCCACTGGCTGAAATAGTCTGCAAACATGGACACGTGGTTAAATTGAAAGGGCGAGGGAAATCTAAGCCCTCCTTCGAATACAGCGAGATAGGTATGATGGGCGACATCTTCGAGCTTGGAAGCCTGCTCCTTCTATACATGATGACGGAAACAATCTTCCGAAACCTAGATGTAGACGCGGTTTTTCAATTATGCAAGGAAGAATTCTCCAAGTTGGGATCCATAATTGACTCAAACGTGGAGTCAGAAAGCTACATGCAGATTGTTGATATATTAGAAAAACGAACCAACGTATTTTTAGGTGGAAAGGGCACAGCAAACGAAATTGTTAAGATGGCTGGTGTAAGACTTTTCCACATCAAGAGCTTCTTAGGAGACAACGTCTACATAGCTAGAGGCGTGAACACTCCTCATCCAAGAGCGGGAGATCTTGAAATTTTGGTCTCATTTTCTGGAGAAACTAAACCAGTCATCATTTGGCTTGACGTCTTAAAAAAACTGAACGGAACTGTCTTGGCAATCACAGGAACAAAAGAGTCAACCCTAGCCAAGAAATCAGACTTCCAAATAACTCTAGAAGAAGAAGTCAAGCCAAGCCAACCCAGAAGGTTTTACATGAGAGCCGCATACGTCTTAAGCCCCTTGCCAGTCAAACTGGCTGAAAGATTGGGTGAAAGAGGATTGAAGTTACCGGAATACATCCTCAGTTGGTACCACTCTATTACACAATAGAATTACCGGAAATCTGAAAAGTTGTAAGCAAAACAAATGCGTCAAAACAGAGATCGGCTACGCAGCAATCTTCAGCCAAAAACGCTTTTGGACGCAACACGCATAGATGCAAACCATACTCAACAAGGTTAATGGGCAGAAGATGAACAGAAGAAGGGAGGTTGCAAAGGAAACTTTCAGCTATTCGGTGAGACGATTTATTAATCGATGAAGAATAAAAGATTATGTTTAACGAAAACATTGATGAATAAGAATGAACTCTTTTGCTGTTTTACCGATTTCTGTTGCTTCTTCTATGGAAAGATGGACTTCTGAGTTCTTGATGGTTTTTTCTTTTGCAGTAGCCTCCAAAATAGCCAAGTCGGCACCTTTGACAAACTTTCTTAGAGACTGACACATTCCAGTGTCGCCGCTTATCACTATCCGCTGCTTATCATACCCGATTGAATAGCCAACCGCTGGTACGCGTTTTCCTATACCATAAACCTTTGTCGAGCCTCTGTGTACCACAGAAAAAGCTTGAATCTCCATCCTTCCAATTGTTATTTTTTCTTCATTCGACAGTTCCCTCAAAACAACCTGGAAAGGCATTGTTTCGCCGTAGACAGACATAAACCCTTTGACCAAGTTCTTGACTTCACCGCAAGAGCGAGGTGCAATTAACACTAGGTCGCTGGTTCTCCCTATCATCCTTAAAAAGCTGAGAAGCGTCCATAACCCTCCAACGTGGTCAAAATGACCATGCGTTATGGCAATGGCATTTAATCGCTTAAAATCGTGGTCAAGCTCCAGCAGATCTCTCAGTGTTCCATCTCCCACATCCACTAGAATATCACATTCCGCAGTTGATATTAGAATCTGCGTGGCAACTCCAGCCTTCGAATACATCACCTTAACATTCCAGTTCCTGCCCTGCCAAGAATTCAGCAATCCAACCACTCCATACACAATTAGACTTGATCCGTTGCTATTAATGCTATTTAAGGCAAGAGAAAAAGTCAATGTTTCATATCGCAACTCCATAGTGGTAACGTAGAAGAGCCTAACAGATATCACTTATAGATTCCGTGTGGAAAACAACTTCTAATATTCTATCCCCTTCCTAGCTTGAAGTCCCTTCTTGTACGGATGTTTAATCTCTTTCATTTCCGTGACCAGATCTGCCGCCTCAATTACTTGGTCTGCGGCATGCCGGCCAGTTAATACGAGTTCAACATGTTTTGGCTTGCCCTCTATTAATGCCAGAACTTCTTCAAGATTTATCAGCTTCAAGTTTAGCGCTACATTGATTTCATCTAGGATAATTATGTCGTATTCTCCGCTTCCAACTACATCTTCAGCCAAGGTTAAGGCTTCTTGCGCAAGTTCAACATCCTCTTTTTCCGGAGGTTTTTCCGTCACAAACTTGCCTTTGCCAAAGGCTTTCAATTTGATGTTTGGAAGCTTACCTACTATGTAGAGTTCGCCGTAATCGAATCCGCCTTTAATAAACTGGATTACGTAAACTTTTAATCCTCTGCCTATAGCTCTCAAGGCAAGTCCAAAAGCTGCTGAAGTCTTACCTTTTCCATTTCCCGTATAGACCTGTACAAGTCCTTGTTCCAGCCTTGACATTGGTTTCACACTTTTCTGTTTTCTGAATTTTTCCTTCAAGAGTTTTTCAGCTATAGATGCAGGATCTATCTTTTTATCCAGAATTATCTGCAGAAACTCTTCGAATTTTCTTTCTCTTTTCAATTCTTCTATTATCGAGTTTGCCACTTTTTCTTTTATGGCTTCTACGAGTTCGGCTTCAGCCTTTTCTCGGCTTCTCTTACGTTCCAACTGGTTTTGCAGAAACAGCCTATGCTCTTCTATTTTCTCGATAAGTTGTGGCACGCCTTCACCTGTAAGGGCTGTAGTCTTCAAGACCGACGGCTTCCACATTTGCTCATTATTGTTTAACTGCAACATTGCTTGAATGTCCATTACAGCTTTGTTCGCATTTTCGCGGTCAGCCTTGTTCACGACGAAGATATCTCCTATTTCCATGATTCCCGCCTTTATCGCTTGTATTTCATCTCCTAAGCCAGGTGCAAAGAGAACAACTATTGTTTGTGCAACTTTCATTATTTCCACTTCAGATTGTCCAGCGCCAACGGTTTCTACAATGACTATGTCTTTGCCTGAAGCATCCAACACTCTCACTGCATCTTTTGTGGCTTTAGCTATTCCTCCCAGATAATTGCGGGTTGCCATGCTACGTATGAAAACTCCTTGGTCTGTACTCAGTTCTTGCATGCGGATTCTGTCGCCTAGAAATGCGCCACCCGTGAAGGGACTTGTTGCGTCTACAGCTATGACACCTACTGTCTTACCTTTTCGCCTAAAATCGCGTATAATCTTATGTATAAGGGTGCTTTTTCCAGAACCGCCGGGACCAGTTAATCCTATTATATGAGCTTTTCCAGTGTAAGGGTAAATGGAAGCGATTAGCTTTTGTTTTTCGGTTGTATCGTTTTCGATGGTTGTTATTGCTTTCGCTATGCTTCTGTGGTCCCCAGCTAGCACGCCTTTAGTTATTTCTTCAATTTTTGTCAATGAAGCCGCACATCTTCAGAGTCTAGATTCTTTCTGGAACGTTCTTAGACACAAACTTCACTATTGCTTCAGTTGTAGTTCCAGGGCCAAAAATTTCTTTTATAC
>DAOVGI010000002.1 GCA_030672475.1 Candidatus Bathyarchaeota archaeon | reverse complement strand
GCATTCAGCTAATCGGGCTACCCGCGCTTCAGGTAGTGTTTCATCAGCGTCTGTTTGCCCTTTCCACTTGCTGGACGGCCGTTTCACCGTTTCGCATCCAGCATTCTCAGCAACTTAGCATGCTTCATCGGCTCTTGCTGGATGGACGTTTCGTTTCTGCTCCGGAGCCAAGGCTCTCGCCTTGCGTCCTTGTGGACGCTGCAATTCTACTTGTGGGGCGGAGTTTCCTCAAGCCTAACTTAGGCTCGAAAGCCACACACCGACTCGCCAGCCTACATGTAGTGATGTGACGGAGAGCAATAAGAATTTTGGAAGTTTTATCTTGTTGTTCAGCTATGTATAACTCTGGACGGTTGGTCCATGTCTAAACGTGTCATCTTGTTGGTTGGAACGCCGTGTGTTGGAAAAACCTCGGTTGCTCACTTGCTTACTTCCAAACTTGGTGCGTTATATGTGAATCTAACAGATTTGGCGTTGCATGAAAATCTGGTTTTGGGCAGAGATGAGGAGAGAAATTCTATCATCGTTGATGAAAATCGTATGCGATGCGAAATGCGCAAAATCATTCAAGACTGCAGTGAAAACGACATTGTAATTGATGGACACTACGCTGCTGGAGTTGTTCACAAGGAGCTTGTAGACCACGTTTTTGTTTTAAGGCGTGATCCTGTTGAACTGCGAAAGTTTATGGAGCATTGCGGTTTTTCTGGGCGTAAGCTTTGGGAGAATTTGGCTTCCGAGATTTTGGATGTCTGTTTGTGTGACACGTTGAATGTTTATGAAGAAGAAAAAATATGTGAGCTGGATACTTCAAGCAGAAGTGTGAAAGAAATCGTTTACGCGATTCTGGAAGTCTTGAATGGTTCAAAGCAATGTCATGTCGGCATCGTCGACTGGCTGGGCAAGCTGGAAAGTGAAGGCTTGCTGGAGAAGTTTCTGAGAATCTAGAGTCTCTATCTTAGCCCTAGAGATAATCGCCGTTTCGTTAGCAGCGTTACTTTGCGTCTGTTTGCGTAAGATTTTGCGTGGTCACTGAACTTGTCGCCGATTATCATGGGATTTTTCAATCCCACATCTTCAGAAGCTTTATCAAGATTTATCACAACGTTTACGCCTATAGTTCTCTTCCAGTCTTTAATCAAGACTGCATGAACTGAACGTCCTTTCTGAACTATGAGATCAAATTTTCTTGATACACCGCTGTAACCTTCAAGCATCGTCGTCTCAAGTTCAACTTTATAACCTTTCTTTCTGAAATAACGTACAGCCAGCTGAACCGAATTCAATGGTGACCTACCTTTTCCCTCTTTTCCACTGCTCATCTGTTAGCCTTCTTGCACTAACGTTATCTACTGGATTGTGGAAAAGGTTTTCGGATGTGAAGATTATGGCTTCCTTTATAATAGTCGTTTGCGGTAGATGTGGAGGCTTTTTGGCGGCTAAAGCTGAACAGAAAACGAGAACCTGTCCATACTGTGGATCTAAAATTCTTTTATCCAAGTCTAAACATGTTGCCATTGCCAACGATGCATATGAGGCATTAAATATACTAAAAACTTTGAAAAAGAAAGCAGCGGAAAAAAGGAAACACCAGTAGTTCCAATAATATTTCTACTGAAAAAATTTAGGATTAACCAAAAATTTTTAAGGAGCACCTAAATATTACCTTGTGGCGATGGCTTTTTGAGCGTCAGAATTAACCTAGCTCCAAAAGAGGGCAAATACTTAACGTTCCTGTACAGAAAACAAGTTGAAGAAGAAAAGAGAGTCACAACCACAATTCTAGCGAAATCGTTCAGAGTCAACCCAGCAACTGTGACAGAGATCTTTCAGAAACTTGCCAAAAAAAAGTTGGTTGAATATACACGTTACTACGGAGCTAAACTCACCGAAAGAGGAATTGTTGAAGCTGAAAGGCTGATACGAAAACATCGAATCTTAGAAGTTTTCCTTGTAAGATTCTTGAGATATGACGCTGCGAAGGCATGTAAGGAAGCTTCCATAATAGATCATTACTGTTCTGAAGAATTGATAAACGCTATATGCCAAGCTTACAGACATCCGAAAAGATGTCCATGCAACAAGACAATATTCAGCAACCCAGACTGTGAAGGCAAGAGTGAACTGGAAAGCAAATCGTCAAATCAGACAGTCGGTGACTTGAATGGCTGAACCGTTCTGGGCAATTATAACCAGCCTCTTAGCCTGCTTGGTCACTACAATAGGGATATACACGATAAAGAAATATGAAGAATGGGGCAGAAAATCCGTCAATTACTTCATGTGTTTCGCATCTGGAGTACTCATCTCAGTCTCGTTCTTGCACATAATCCCTAAATCTTTTGAGATGAACATTAAAATGGCGCCTATTTTTCTATTAGCCGGATACTTATTTCTTCATATCACCAACCGATTCTTAAGCGGCTACGTGTGCCACAAGCTCGGCAGCACAAAGGCCAGCTTGGGACCCATAGCCGCGTTGGGAATAGGTTTTCATTCATTTGTAGACGGCATCGTTTATTCCGTCACTTTCAGCGTAAGCATATTCACCGGAGCGTTAGCTGCCTTTGGAATGGTGCTCCACGAGTTTCCTGAAGGCATAGTCACCTTTCTGCTTCTACTGTCAAGCGGCATTGACGAAAAAAAATCTACAAAATACGCATTGTTGGCAGCGGCGATATCAACACCGTTGGGAACTTTACTGTCCTATCCATTGATAGGCAGTCTAGATGAATCAGTTCTGGGGGTACTTCTTGCGTTCTCCGCAGGTGCATTAGTCTACGTTGGTGCTACGCATCTTCTGCCTCAAGCAGAAAAGGAAAGTAAAAAGTACAGTATCCTTACACTATGCATTGGGATACTAGTTGCACTACTCATTATTATGTCAAAAGGTTAAGTGAGTCTCTAAGATCAGTGAAATCAAGCCTGAAAAACATAGCTGATGTTGCAAGAGTAATCGTGGTATTTTCAGCAAGTTCAGCATTGCACGGTGGCTAGAGCATTCCTAGTTGCTGAAGCATTTGACAAGCTTTGCATATTCTTGCTGTTGTTGGTTCCCCACATTTGCTGCATTCATTTACCTCTGCCTTTTTTGCGATCTTTTCTATTGCCGGTCTGATATTCTCTATTGACTTGAATATTGTAAACTTTGTTCCAGCATGTCTATGTTCCATTCTGTTTAGAAATAGTCGTATGTCGTTTCTCATTGCTTCTGAAGCGTATGGGCACGGTGCATCTTGAAACCGTGTTTTTTTAATGTAAGCGTACAGTGTTGTTTCCCTTTCAGGAGTCTGGCAGAACGGCTTTATTCTCTGTACAAGCTTCGGGTGCACATTGTCTGTGATTGGTTTCTCTCTTGCTATTCTCAGAGGATCGCCGTGAAGAAGATTCAAAAGGATAGTTTGTGTCTCATCATCCAACGTATGGGCAGTTGCAATCTTGTCCGCGTTGACTTCTCTTGCTGCTATGTTTAATGCTTTTCTTCGTAAGACGCCGCAGTATGAGCATGGTGATAACTGGGTTTTTTCTTCCTTTTTCATACGCTTGACAATTTCATCTTGTGTGTAACCATAAAGCTTCTTGAAAGAGACTACGTGATGTTCCACGCTGACTTCTCTGCAGTCTTCGGCGGCTATCTCCAGAGCCTTGTTGCGGTATCCCTTGATTCCTTCGTCAATCGAAACTGCAACAAGCGACGACTTTGGATAGGCGCGTTCAATCTTAGCTAAAATGTGCAGTAAGGTTAAGCTATCTTTTCCTCCTGAAACTGCAACGGATATCCTATCATCATGCTTAAGCATATTGTACTGTGCAATGGTAGCCCTAACTTTTTTCTCAATAGATACGCTGAAACATCTTCTGCAGAGTCTCTCTCCTGAGTATGGCCTGAAAAAAAAGGCTTCTCTACGCTTGCAAACAGTGCATGTGACAGTGTTCATTGAACATTCCCATTGATTCAAATTGCTTCTGAATCTACTAGATTACACCGAATACAATAGTCTTTTGAAAAAGGCAAAAAGATTGTGAAGAAACCTTGGAGGCGTCTGTAATGCAGAAAAGTTGCTCACCGTGGCGAACACAGCAATTTGCTTAAAGGGCTTAGGCTAAAAGCCTTTGCAATTTGCTGAAACATCGGCTGGCGCTACGAAAAACCAAAGGTTTGCAGACTCAGGAAGTTTCTCTTATGGCTTTCCATTCGTTCTTTCAGGAATAGAAAATAACTTCTTTTTCTTCCAGTATTTTCTGAAGCTTATCTACGGCATCATAGACCTGACTCTCTTTTTTTGCGCCTACGCACACTAGTTTTCCAGCTGCGAATATGAGGAAAACCACTTTTGGGTCAGCCATCCTGTAAACTGCTCCTGGAAACTGCTCAGGCTCATACATCACTCTTCTAAGCTTGTAGACAACACTTTCTAAGTCTATTTCTCCATCTAATTCTATCGACGCAACAATGTTTTGGATCTTAATCGTCGGTTTGTTTGTCCCTGGTATTATTCCATGTTTTTTCAGTTCCTTCGCAACTTTGTTTACTGCTTGCCTTGCCGCCTTCTCTGACTTCGCCCCTGTGCAAACCATTTTGCCAGTTCCAAATATCAGTGTAGCTGTCTTCGGCTTTTTCAATCGAAAGACTAACCCTGGAAACACTTTCGGACGATATTCCGTGTGTGGAAACTCCTCAACTATCAAATCCAAGTTTACGGTTTGGTTGAGGGATGCTGATGCAACTATGTTTTGAATGTGTATTGCAGGTTTTCTTTTCGCCATTTGTGTTCGTCCCAGTTACTGAGAACATACGTACTTTATAGCTGAACATGATAACTGTTTCGATTTTCTACACTACAATTGAGTCATCACTGATAGCTATCTCCATAAATTGGGAACCGTAACAGAGCAGCTACACCGCCTAAAGCAATAAGCTTTACACCAGCTTCATGTTCCGTGCTTACAACCATTATTCTTCCACCCTTCTGCTCCACAGTCTTCATCAACTCTTCAAGAATCAGCCGTTTCTCATCTGAGGCTTTACGTAACATGGTGTCCGCCAGAATCAACTTTTCAATGGCTCCCAGCTCAGCAACTTTTTTCACGTATTCAAATCCATAAGCGACATCCGACTCGTTTTTACCGAGTCTCTTCAAAACTTCTTCAATAACTTGTGTTTCTTCAAGGATTCGCATGTGCTTCATGGTTTTCAAGAGTACGCCTGAGCGAAGGGCTTCGTATATTCCAGCGACTCCGAAGTTTTTAACACTTTTTACATCTACGACTGATTGGGCTATATCTTTCGCTTGAATTTCCAAGAATTTCGCAAAATCATTTTTTATGAAACCTACGCCGATAATCGTTATTGGGCTCCCAGTTACTGCCCAAGTTTGACGCAGACTGCTTAATACTTTTCGGAAATACTCCTTTATAGCTGTGCTTCTTTTTTCAGCTTCAAGTTTACCTGGAAGCTTAATTCTCTTCTCCACTTTTACTTCAACACCGTACTGTGCTGTTATGGCAATTGCATAACCTTCGTCATCAATTGCAATGATCGTTATTGACTTTTCCGACGTTTTTCTCGCCCTTTTCAATCTCTCAAGATGATGTACAGGCCACTTCTTCTTTACAATCGTAAGCGGCTTGTTCAAAGCGGTGTCAAGCGTGTGGTGAGCACCAACGGGAACAGTTTCCGGAGCTTCACAAATGACCCCGTGAATTCTAAGCCTGCCTAGAAGTCTATCCCAAGCGACATTTTCAACTCTGACACCTAAGAACACTGGAACTCGTTGGCCACGCTTGGGTCTCGCGTACTCTTCATCTGATTTTATTTCCCGTTTTGTATATGCGTAAACCTCATCGTTTCTATAAATGATGTTGTATAAATGCCACAAATCATCAAAAGATTCCGGAACAACTTTCACAAAACCTTTCTTCAAATTCATTCCTGTAATTTTCAAAACCCTACCCTCCCGACTTGACGACTAACATTCAATAATCAACTACTCTTTTAAAGGTGCAATAAATCGTTAACTGTTAAGTAGTATGTTAATCCCGATTGGTTTCTGTATGAGTGTAAAAGTGAACTTCCCAAGTGAAGGTGTTTTCAGGCGCCACTCTCACCTTTCATTAAAACACGTGGCACCCACCTTGAAAGTCAACGTTTTCAGAGGCATCTGATCGTGGTCTTTCCATTAATTACTGTGCGGTTCTTTTAATATCTGAGAACGTCATCAGTTGAACGTTCAACGGTGTCTTTACTGCTTCTGATATGCGCGAAGCAATGAGACTTCGTATGTTTTTCTCGTTTGCCACGTCGATGATTCTTTGAGTTATGATTCCATCGAAAACAACAGTGCCCACACCTTTTATCTGTTGAAGTTTCTCCGCCAGTTTACTTACTGGCAAGCGTTCTATTCGCTCCATCTTCTCGTTCAAGACGACAGCCTCTAGGGTGCCCTCGAGCTCTTCCATTGCTTGAACAATTTCTTTTGAAACCTCTATCTTTCGTTTTTCCCTTAAGGGCTTGGGTGGCTCTTGGATAGAAATCTTGCTTTTCAAAGCGTCAAATATCTCTCTGCAGTTTAAATCCTCAACCTCCTTCCCTCTAGGCGCCTTAGAAACGTGTTTTATGCTCGTCACCTGCAGAAGTTCTTTCAAGATTAGGTCTCCCCCTCTGTCTCCGTCAAGGAAGGCCGTTGATTCTTTTTCCTTGGAGAGCTTTTTTATTGTCTCCGGAATCTTTGCTCCCTCTACAGCTATGACATTGTATATTCCGCATCGCATCAAATTGACTACGTCAGCTCTTCCCTCAACAATAATAATATCTTTAGCACTGTTGATTTCTGGTCCGGAGGAAAGCTCTTCAGGTCCGTATTTCTCAACTTTCGCCGTTTTCAGCGTTTCTGCCACGTCTTTGAAGATTTCATCTACCGACGGCATAGACTCGATAGTCCATTTGTGCAGGATTTCCTTAGCTCTGCCGATTATTGCTTTTCTACGCGCGTTCCTAACATCCTCGATCTTTTCAAGGCTTACTTTCGCCGCGCAAGGACCAACCCTGTCTATGCTCTCTATGCTTGCAGCAGTGATGGACGTGGAGACTCTGTCCATGCTTGATGGAATTGTTATTGTGCCTGTAGTCTTATCCTGCTTTGAGTTTAATTGAATTTGTATTCTTCCTATTCTTCCTGATTTCTGAAGCTCTCTCAGATCAAGCTCTGGACTGAATAAACCTTCGGTTTGACCGAAAACAGCTCCAATAACATCTGGCTTTTCAACTACTCCATCTATCTCGAACTTCGCACGTATAATATACTTTATGGTAAACGTTTGTGATGAACCCGTAAGCGTGCACCTCCAATGATTAGGTCAGGTTAACTTCAATCACGTAATTGGAGAACAGTACTCTCAAATCACGAGATTATTTCTTTGAACGTTCACTCTTTATTACTTTTATGAATTACGAATCCTCCTCTTTAAGGTTTCCATATAACTCGTCAAGCCTTCAACATCTTTCAATTCGTGACCAGCGATGCCGCGGAGTCTTTTCCAGAAGATTATGTTGGCTTTAATGTGACTCGTTTCCAGATATTGTTTCAAGCGTTTTGCCAATTCTCTTCCACGTCTGTCGAAATCTAATAGAAGAATGACTTCCCGTTTTCTGCAGGTCTCAACCTCGGAGATAACATCTAACATGGATTTTCTGCTGGTTTTCGCTTCTATTATCTTTCCTTTTATCGATAATGTCCTTAGGGTTTCAACGTCCTTCTTTCCCTCAACAATTATGGGAATTCCTTTTGATGATTCTTCGGCCAACCTTTCCAAAATCTGCAGAATTCTCTCCTCTTTTTTTTCGAGTCGACTTGACATTTTTCTACCTTGTTTTTTCAGCGTTTTTTACAGTTGTTAGGCACTCTCTTGCTTCTCTATTGTTTTCAAAATATCTTCTTGTAGGCTCAAGAATTTGATCCAATTCTTCTGCAACCGCAATTTTTAGGTCTTGCGGGTGCAAATCGCCATGTTTATATTTTGTTTCCAACTCTTGGAAACTCTGGAATTCGATTGTACCGCCATATTTGGCTGATCGGTTAATTGTGAACGTTTTTCTTTCTCTGAATATAATGTACCTGCAAATCTCCAGAATCGGGTTGAACTCTACAGTTCTTTCTGGACAGAAGGCTTTAACTATTTTACGCTTTATCTCTTCAGGGGAATCGTAGATGAACACGCATGTTTCAGGTTTGCTCTTCGACATTTTTGCCAATGATATAATTTCTCTTTCTCTCTCCTTTGGAATGGGCCATATTGCAGGTTTAACCAGCCCTTGAAGGTAACTATGATGTACGCAAACGGGTTTCCAGAATCCCAGTTTATTCCCCAGTTCTCTGGCAACAACATTAGCTTTTCGCTGGTCCATGCCTAACTGGCAAATTGTCACATTCATGTGAAATATGTCTGCAACCTGCATCGGCGTATATAGAAAGTCAGAGACATGTTTTGCTTCAGTTTCTTTTCTTCCCGCGATTTCAAGGGTTCTTCTTGCTCTGGCTATTGTCAAGTTTTTGGCGATCAATATCGTTTTTGCCCAGTAGTTCACGTCATTGTAGAGTTCGTCTGAATATATGTACTGAATTTTCTCTTTTGGAACGCCTAGGGCTATCCATGAATGTTTGAAAAGGTCTGCTGCTCTTCTAATCAGTTCAAGATCGCCGCCTAACTTGTTGTTCAGCCAAGCATGCCAAGTGGAAAGATAAGCCTTAAAACGTATACCAGCTTGCACAAAATCCTTCATTTTGTACGCGCAAATGACACCTGTTCCCAAATGAACCAGCCCCGAAGGTTCATAACCATTGTAGGCTATTGGGTGTTCTTCAGTTTCCAAAAGATTTCTCAAGTCATTCATGGTCAAAACTTCTTCAGTTGGGGATCTGCAAATTAAATCAATTTTTGTTTCTATGTCCAAACTTTTCTACCTGCCAACGTTTATCACGTTAATGTTCATGTAGAGGTGAAACTTGAAACTTACACGTGTGCTGTTACTTTTTTATTTTTCTGTTCTTCGCAATTATAGAGTTTAGTCTTGATCGTGTCTTGCAGTGTCATGTACACATGTTTCTTCTTTTATTTCAAGTTTCTTAAGATCTTTTGATGGCTCCGCATGCAGACACAGTTAGCAGCTGTTCCCAAAAACCTATGATCATGAACACTCTGTAAGGTGCAAACCTTTGGCTACTGTGAGTTCCAACAACGCCTGACATCAATCTGCCTAAGATGTCACGCTTTGGAATTATGCACACCTTCACGGTTCGAGTATACAAATTGATAAAGGATCTTAGGACTTGTCTAAAACAAAGTTATAGAAAGTAGAAGTTGAATCGTACATCAAGAGGCTTAACATAAGAGTCATTTCGCAGGCGTTTGTCTCCCACGTAACCTATCCCTTAACTTCATTGTAGAGCGTCACGCTCACCTATGTTAAGCTCTCTCTGGCATGGGATTTTTGCCTGCGCCCACCGTGTCACATGTTTGGGTAAACCCGCCTTCATAACATAGCAAACGCAAGGTTTGCTTTTTCTGTTGGGTCCGTCTGCATGTTCTCCTCATGAAGGGAGTTTCGGTGGGATTATGCTCATTTCATCGCTGCCTGTAACATCTGTTCTGTTAAAGATTAACTTTCCTATTTTTCATTTGGCAACAGATGTTCAAGGTTTATTTCTAAGCCGCAGACTGGATTTTCAAGTTTGAAATTGCTGAGGACTTCTGGGTGAAATTCACCTAAGATGCCATTGTTCTTGCCCTTTAACCATATTTCTGCAACTCTTCCTTCAATGAAGCTTGAATTGCTTGTGGGTTTTATTCTCCATTTAGACAGGTGCAGGTTAGCCAATAATGATTCAGTTATGGACTTTATTTCCGTGAAGTTGGCTTTTGAGTGTGATGCGGCTCCTGCTACATGGAGATGTCTTTCAGAACGGCATTCAGCTTTCAGATCAACACTTATGACATCTGAGGCCTCGAAGATTCTTTGAGGGAAGCTTTCATGTTTGTTATCCATTAAATTCTTCATCAAAGACGGCAACACGCTTGTTCTGGCTATGTTGTATTCTGAAGATGTTGGATTTGCAATTTTAACGGTTTTTTCTGGGTTTCTCCTCATTCTTCTGAATTGAATGTCATTGTTTGTCAGTATAAAATTCATGACTTCTGTAAAGCCTAAACCTATCATTATTTGCCTAACAACATTC
>DAOVGI010000026.1 GCA_030672475.1 Candidatus Bathyarchaeota archaeon | reverse complement strand
AGAATGGTGAACAGTTTGTTTATCCTCGCGAGCCAAGGGATGTAGAGGCGGCAGCAATAATCAGGGAATGCTACGAGAGAAATAACGGTGTAGAAACCCCTACGGGAATGAGAGGAGTTTGGTTGGATTCACCGATGATAGACATACTTCAAGGCGAAGGAACAATAGAAAAGAAACTTCCAGCCATGCTTAGACAGTATAAACGATTTGACATTGACATGACCCAAGACCCCATTCTGGTATTTCCGACTTTGCACTTCCAAAACGGCGGAGTAATAATAAAAGAAAATGCGGAGACAACTGTTAAGGGATTATTCGCAGCAGGCGAAGTAACAGGTGGAACCCATGGAAAGAATAGGCTGATGGGAAACTCGATACTTGACTACAGCGTTTTCGGAAAAATAGCAGGTATCACCGCCGCAAAACACGCAAAAAACGCTGAAATAGGCAAACTAACACTAGAGCACGTAATAAAATACGAAAAAATGCTGAAAGAAGCAGGAGTAAAAACCGACAGAAAAGCACCAATCCTACTACCAGAGTATAGAGAAGAAAAAGTACTCTCAAAAGCACTGGACATTTTCTAACACTTGACGCATGCTAACTCACTGAATCGGGCTTTGAATTTGTTTGGCGATTTTCATTCCGTATTGTTGACACTTCTTGGACATTTCCTCCGCTCCTTCGCCTGATGCACTTATGATTCCAGCAATCATTCTTAACTTATGATGCAAACCAAGCGCTAACTCTAGCATTCTAACGCAGTCTTTTCCGTCCCTACGTGTTCCAGCGGATGTAAAGCATCCGCCAACCTTACCACTAAGCTGATGCCCCTTTCGGTACAGGGTTATTGACTCGTCAATGAACCTCTTCACTTGCCATGCTACATTGCTGAAATAAGTGGGAGAACCTATCACAATTCCGTCAGCTTCAACCATGTCACCAAGCTCACATTCCCTAACACTTTTTACCGCCACTTTAACTCCTAATCGTTCAGCTCCTTTGCCGATTTCCTCAGCCATCTTTTCAGTATTGCCTGTTCCAGTGTAATATATGACAATTAGCCTCTTAACAGCCAACCCATTCACCTGTCTCAAGAACACATGAACCTATGTTTCGCATGCTATAGCTCTTTTTGTAATAGAGACAGCCTTCTCAAAGTGTTCCTCCGTTTCACGACCATCTCTATCCATTCCTGTTTTTCCTAATTCACCTGTCCATCTCAACTATGATCAACAACCAAAGACGTTTTAATAAAGTCAAACACAGTAAAATGAAAGCCAAAGGAAAGGAGTTAGAATGGAAGAAGTGAAGGTCGCCTTATACGGAGTGGGCGCCGTTGGCTGTTTAATCGCGAATTCTCTACTGGAAAAAGAGGAAACAAACATAGTCTGTGCAATTGACATCGCCAAAGATAAAGTGGGCAAAGATCTAGGTGAAGTCTTAGGGTTAAACAGAAAACTCGGAGTAGAAGTTACAGAAAACGTTGACTCTGTACTTTCGAAGGTAAAACCAGACATTGCTGTTCACGCAACCTCATCCTTTCTTAAAAGCACGTATCCACAGATAGCTTCAATCGTGAAACACGGTGTGAACGTTGTCTCCACATGTGAAGAACTCTCATATCCATATCTCACCGAGCCAAAACTTGCAGCGGAGCTTGACTCGCTTGCCAAGAAACATAAAGTAACGGTTTTAGGTACAGGGATAAACCCAGGTTTCTTAATGGACACCCTTGTAATTACACTTACTGCGGTCTGTCAAAAACTGGAAAAAATCAAAGTTGTAAGGGTTATGAACGCTGCGACAAGGCGGTTGCCTTTCCAAAAGAAAATAGGTGCAGGCTTGACCGTTGAAGAATTCAAACATAGAATTGAAAGTAAACGAATTACTGGGCACGTGGGGCTTGAACAGTCTATTGCAATGATTGCTGACGCTATCGAATGGAACCTTGATGAAATAACAGCTGAAGGAGTTCAACCAGTGATTGCAAAAAAACCAGTTGAAAGCGCAAGCATAAAAGTCAGAACTGGAGAAGTTTCGGGTCTAAGGCAGAAGGCCAAAGGAATAATGAAAAACAGGGAGGTCATTGTTCTAGAATTTCAAGCATACATCGGCGCAGAAGAAGAATATGATGCTGTAACGATCGAAGGTGTTCCAAGTGTTAAGCAGAGGATTCAGCCATGTGTGCACGGTGACAGAGGCACAGTGGCCATGATAGTTAATTCGATTCCGAAAGTCATCAATGCACCAGCAGGTTTGTTTACAATGAAGGATTTACCAGTCCCATCAGCCGCCCTTAA
Organism: Candidatus Bathyarchaeota archaeon; assembly: GCA_030672475.1. Taxonomy (GTDB): domain Archaea; phylum Thermoproteota; class Bathyarchaeia; order Bathyarchaeales; family Bathycorpusculaceae; genus SOJA01. The sequence continues at coordinate 3,881 of DAOVGI010000026.1, read as the reverse complement.
AAGTATGTGTAAATATGTGGAAACGTAATAAAAAAAATTGCGTGGCTTGTTAGCAGTTGACAAAACACCGAATAGCCATAGACGTCGGCGGAACATTCACAGATCTAGTTGCCCTAAACGAAAGAAGCGGAAAAATTCTGAACATAAAGGTGCCTTCAACTCCAAGGGAACCAGAAAAAGCCGTAATCAAAGCATTTCAAGAATTTCTGGAAAGAACGAACAACACGGAAAAATCAATAATCATTCACGCTACAACCATTGCCACAAACGCCCTGCTCGGTCAACTGAATCTAGAATTACCGAAAACAGCACTCATAACGACGAAAGGATTTCGCGACGTAATTGAAATCGGTAGACAACGCCGCCATGAACTCTACAACCTTTTCGTACAAAAACCACGTACACTCATTCCGCGAAGACTCCGATTTGAAGTTGAAGAACGCATAGGATCGAATGGTGAAATTCTGACAGCACTCAACAAGAATCAACTAAAAATTTTGATGAAACAACTAGAAAAAGAAAAAGTCAGATCTGTTGCGGTTGCTCTGCTTTTTTCCTATATAAACCAGAAACATGAACACGAAATCGGGAAGACATTGAAGAAATCGTTGCCTGGAATTTGCGTTTCTCTTTCATCGGAAATCTCACCAGAATATAGGGAATACGAGCGAACAAGCACAGCAGTCGTTAATGCAGTTTTGATGCCTATAGTATCCAGCTACCTCGATGATTTGGAAAGAAAAATCAAAGAGCTAAGGGTGGAGGCTCCGTTATGTGTAATGCAATCAGATGGAGGAATAACCACAAAAAACATTGTTTCAAAAAAGCCTGTGAGCATTGTTGAATCGGGTCCAGCAGCTGGAGTCATAGCCTCAGCCTTTTATGGAAGACTCCTCGGAATAGATAATGTCGTATGTTTTGACATGGGTGGAACCACAGCAAAAGCTGGAGCCATGAAAGACGCAACACCAGAAATTGTAAGCGAATATGAAGTTGCTGGAGAAGTTCACAGCGGAAGAATAGTGAAAGGAAGCGGCTATCCAGTGAGATATCCCTTCATAGACCTGGCTGAATGCAGCGCAGGTGGAGGAACAATTGCCTGGGTGGATGAAGGTAAAGCACTAAGAGTTGGCCCTATCAGTGCAGGTGCAGAACCAGGTCCAGCATGTTACGGTAAGGGTGGAAAACAACCAACGGTAACAGATGCTAACGTTGTGCTGGGAAGGCTTAACCCTAGATATATGCTTGGAGGAAAAATGGAAATTTACCCAAAACTTTCGGAAAAAGCCATTTTGAAGGAGATTTGCCGAAAAATCCAGCTAGAACTGGCTGAAACGGCAGCTGGGATCATAAAAATTACAAATTCTACAATGGCGAAGATCTTGAGAATTGTATCTGTTGAGCGCGGTCATGACCCAAGAGACTTCGTATTAATGTGTTTTGGCGGAGCGGGGCCAATGCATGGTTGTGCATTAGCAGAAGATCTGGAAATCAAAAGAATGATTGTTCCCCGTGATCCAGGTTTTTTCTCTGCTTATGGGTTATTAGCTGCTGATTTCAGAAATGACATTGCAAGGGCAATAATGAAGTTAATTGACGAAGTTGAAGTGAAGAAGCTGGAAACAATTTTTCAGAAGCTGGAGCTTCAAGGAGCCGCGTTACTGAAAAAGCAGCGCATCACAATGGCGAAGATGCATTTCATCCGCCGGGTGGATTTGAGATATTTTGGCCAGAGTTATGAATTGACAGTTTCAACGTCCAAACCATTCACCGAAGAAGTTCTTCATCACACAGTTGAAAGTTTCCACAAAAGGCACAAGGCAGTCTATGGTTACGCAGTAAAGAATGAACCGGTAGAATTAGTGAATGTTAAGCTTGTTGCAGTCGGCGTTGTTGGAAAACCAAAACTTGAAGAACAGCCTCTACATGGAGAAAAACCGTCAAGAAAGGCGATAATTGCAGAAAGAAAAGTCTTTTTTGAACAAGACAACAGTTACGTTAAGACTTCTATTTATAAGCGGGAAAGCCTGAAAGCAGGAAACGTGATTGAAGGCCCTGCAGTTGTTGAACAGTACGATGCTACAACTGTTATTTATCCGGATTGGATGGCTTCTGTGGATAGATTTGGAAACATTGTCCTTTCAATGGAAAACGGAGGAGATTAAGTTTCAGATAAATTGCTTGTCAAGAAATTGAGAGTTGAAAAACATGACCGAGATATGCCAGAAGACTGTGATATTGAAGGATGACTCCAGAATATTGTTAAGACGTTATAATGAAGAAGATTATGAGAGGCTATGGGAGATGCTTTCAACTATGTCGCACGAAAGCTTCAGATATCAAATTCGTCCAACTGAATCGTTTTACAAGCGATGGATAACCGATAACAAGAATGTTGTGTTTGTCGGTGTTTATGTCAAGAAAACTGAAAAGATAGTGGCGGAAGCAAATCTTTACACGCAGGGACATAAAGCATATTTTGGAATTTATGTCCACGACGACCTCCAAAATTTGGGTTTAGGGACCGCTTTTATAAAGTATATAGTTGGAGTTGCTCGAGAAATGGGGTTAAGGAAGGTTTTTTCTGAGGTTGCGGTTCAAAACAGAAAAATAATACATGTATGTAAGAAATGTGGCTTTGAAATCGAAGGTTTATTGAGAATGGAGCATGAGTTCCATGGAGAACTTTTGGACTGTTACCGAATTGCATTGCTTTTCTGATCGAGCAGTTTAGGATGCAGGCGAAATTGATGTTTGACCCAATAACAGTTGAGATTATTAAGGGAGCTTTGACCTACGCAGCAGAAGAAATGGGGATTGTTCTGCGAAATTCAGCGTACTCACCTAACATTAAAGAGAGAATGGACTTTTCATGCACAGTCTTCGACTCGAAAAAACGCCTGGCAGCGCAAGCAGAACACATACCAGTTCACTTAGGCTCAATGCAGCTAGCAGTCCAAAAAGGACTAGAAAAGTTTGAAGGAAAACTCGAAAACGGTGACATGATTCTATTCAACGACCCGTACATCAGTGGAACTCACTTACCAGATATGACCCTCATCTGCCCAATCTTCCATGAAAATGAAATTATCGCGTTTTCAGCGAATAAAGCTCATCATTCAGATGTTGGTGGAAAAGCTCCCGGAAGCATGGCTGGCGACGCCACCGAAATATATCAAGAAGGTATAATCATCCCGCCAGTGAAGTTCGTTAAAAGGAAAAGCATTGACAAAGAACTCGCAAACATAGTGTTAAGTAATATCAGGACACCTGAAACTAGATTAGGCGACTTGAGGGCGCAAATGGCTGCAAATCTCCTCGGCAAACAACGTGTTCTAGAACTCGTCAGTAGATATGGCGCGGAAACTCTGCATAGAGCCACGGAAGAACTCATGAATTATTCTGAGCGGCGAATGCGAACTGAGATAAGCAAAATGCCTAAGGGAAGCTATTCAGCAGAAGACTACCTTGAAAACACAGGAACAAGCAACAAAAAAGTCAAGATAAAAGTCACAATAACCATCAAGAAAAACCAGTTGATCATTGACTACACAGGAACAGACAGACAAGTGGAAGGCCCAGTCAATGCTGTTTTAGGCGTAACCCTATCTGGAGTTTATTACACTCTGAGATGTTTAACGGATCCCACTATACCATTAAACGACGGATGCTACAGACCAGTAGAAGCTCATGTGCCCAAAGGCACACTAATGAATCCAACTCCGCCGGCGCCAGTGGCAGGAGGCAACGTGGAAACTTCCCAAAGAAACGTGGATGTACTGCTCAAAGCTTTCGCTCAGATACTTCCACAAAAAGTTTGTGCAGCATGTCAAGGAACAATGAACAACATCTCAGTAGGCGGAATAAATCCAGAAAACGGT
>DAOVGI010000025.1 GCA_030672475.1 Candidatus Bathyarchaeota archaeon | reverse complement strand
TATGCAGCTCAATATAACCGAAGTGGAACGAATCCTCGACAATTATGGTTCTGAAGGTCACGTGAAAAGCTTCATGGACAACGAGGGAAAAAAACGGTACTACTTGACAGGAAGGGGAATAATAAAGGTCTGCGCACTCTTTACTTAGTGGGAGACTGATGCGTGTCATAATTTTGTCATGGGAGTTTCCGCCAAGGAGGGTCGGGCAGCTTGCAGGCTATGTAAAAGAACTTGCAGAGCAACTTGTTAAAAGAGGTGTGGAAACCTATGTTGTTACGTATCACGATTTCTTGACAGGAGAATACGAAGAATCGGAAGGAGTCAAAACTTACAGAGTTACAAACCCTGTTCGAACACACATCGGTGTTCTCACGTGGGTTCTAACCCTGAACCAGGAAGTTGAGAGAGCAGCAGCTAACATCTATTACAAGGCGAATAAGCAAATAGACCTGATAGATGCGTGCGACTGGCATTTTATACAAGCTGCAGTTACGCTGAAAAAAGCGTTTAATGTGCCCTTCACCTATTCTGTTGAAAGCTTAGAAGAACATCGCTCTCATGGTGCAAACTCTCCCTTTAACATGGCCATTAAAAGTATAGAGTGGCTAGGTTCGTACGAAGCAAGTAAAGTGGTTGTGAAGTCTGAATGGATGCGGGATGAAATAATCCGAGCGTACAAGGTTCCAATCGGTAAGATAAAGGTGATTGAGCTGAAATCTAGAACGCGGATGACGGAGGTTTTAGAAACCTACAAGAGTGTTGTAGGAGGCGCATCACCCCAGTGACTGAAGAATTGACTGTTATGATGCTTAGTTGGGAGTTTCCGCCGAGGATCATAGGTGGAATATCTCCGCATGTTTATTATTTATCGAAAAACTTGGCGAAAAACGGTGTAAAAGTTTATGTGGTTACGTGCGATTTTCCCGGAGCGCCACAACATGAAGTCGTCGATGGCGTTGAAGTGTTTAGAATAGATTCTTATAAGAATCCTTCTCCGGACTTTGCAACTTGGGTTTACCTTATGAATATAAATATGCAGAAAGAAGCCGCGGCTCTCGTTAACCGTTTAGGAGGAAAAGTTGACGTCTTTCATGCCCATGACTGGCTCGTAGCAAATGCAAGTGTCGGCTTGAAACATGTTTTTAGAAAACCGCTGTTTGCGACAATCCATTCAACTGAGGTTGGACGGCGGAACGGTGTTAACTTCGATTATGAAAGGATGATTCATGAGACGGAGGCCTGGCTTACGTACGAAGCATGGAAAGTTGTCTGTTGCAGCAACTATATGGTTTCACATGTTCGGTGGGCTTTCGCACTTCCGGAAGACAAGCTGGTCATGATTCCAAATGGTGTAAACATTGAAGAATACGCTGGAGACGAGAATACCGATTTCAGCCAGTTTAGAAGAAAATTCGCTTTGCCAAGAGAGAAAATTGTGTTATTTGTTGGAAGATTAGTCTATGAGAAGGGTATTCACGTGTTTGTTAACGCTGTTCCAAAGGTTTTGGAAAAGGTGAATGCCAAATTCGTTATTGTAGGCAACGGGTATATGAGAGAGCCGCTTTTGAAGCTTGTTAAGGCCATGGGTCTAGCGCATAAAGTCATGTTCACAGGATTTGTGGATGATGAAACCTTAAGGAACTTGCAGGAATGTGCAGACGTTTCAGTTGTGCCATCACTCTTTGAGCCTTTCGGAATAGTTGCCCTTGAAGCGATGGCTGCAAAAAGTCCGGTTGTAGTCTCTGACACAGGAGGCTTGTCAGAGATAGTGGAACACGATGTAACAGGCGTCAAGGTTTATCCTGAAAATCCGGATTCACTTGCAGGGGGAATAACAAAGGTTTTGCTTGACAAGAAATATGCGAACTGGCTTAAAAAAAACGCGTACAAGAAAGTGCAAGAAAAATATGATTGGTACAGAATAAGTCAGCAAACAAAGAGTGTTTATGAAGCAGTTTTAAGAGAGTATTCTAAAAGCTTCTGGGCTTGAAAGCTAACTAAGACTTCCAATAGAGCTTTGAGACTTCATTTGATGCATAGGGTTTTATGGATATTTCAGCTTAATTGCTTTGTTTGGACAGGCGTCGACGCATTTCAGGCAGTAAATGCATTCTGGGTCGCTGAATTTCTCCCATGGTAAATCCAAGATGCGAACATTCATGGGGCAAGCTTGAACACAGATGCGGCATTCAGCCTTGGTACATTTAACAAGATCCCTGCGCAAGCCGAGAAAGCTGAACTTGTTCAAGATCGCCATGATTGCTCCGTGAGGACAGAAGTATTTACACCAGCCTCTTGGAACGTAAGCTGAAAAAACGAGGACGCCGACCATGATGAACAGTTGAACCCAAAAGAGCGGGGACAGCGTTGCGACTCCAGACAATACGTCTAGAAAAGGGATTTCTGACACTGCATTACGGAAATCCACAATCATTTTCGGCAGTGTTGCAAACAATGTTTCACTTGGGCTTAATGTTGTGAAGGGCGCCTCAGCAAAGATGCCTAAAGCTTTTTCATAGCCTCCATGGGCTTCCGTAAGTTTTGCTGCAGAAAAAGTTACGCTGATGAACAACGCTATGCCTAGAATAGCGTATTTTATGTAAATCATACTTTGATGAGTTCTAGGTGAGATATCCATTTTCTTACGCTTAATGAAGCCTATTAAGTCTTGAATGAAACCGAAGGGACAAACCCATCCGCATAAAGATTTGCCGAGTATTACTCCTACAATTAGAAATGAAGCTATTACAAGCCAAGGGAAAACAGCGTTGTAGAGCATAAATTGTAAAGCTGTGAACGCGTCACCCACAATATTCGTCTCCATTCCCCATGTCCAGAATACAGGAAGCAGAAGCGGTAATGCACCCACATTGAAGATTGCTGCGCTGAAAAATATGAAGGATAAGAACTGGATTACTCTGCGAATCGTGCTAAACTTGAGCAGTTTCTGCTTGATCTTACTGTTCAATTTGCTGCCTCTTTCAAGGGTAATGGATGTTCGAGTTATTTTATTTTCCTATGACTTTGACGTTTTCTGCACAGACCCAAGGTGAAATCAACTGTCCGATTTTTCTTTCGTTGTCGGCTAACTCGGAAATATTCATCAGCACTTGGAAAATATCGCCAACCAACATTGCTCCTTTGACAGCATAAGCGATTTCACCGTTTTCGATCTTCCACGCTGGAGTTGCCACGACGGAGAATTCTCCGCTAACTGGGTTGCTGCTGTGGGCACCCTGAAGATAGTATACTAGTAGGCCGTCTTTCAACTCGCTGATGAGTTCTTCTGGTGACTTGTTTCTTGGAATGATGTGAAAGTTTGTGGCTTCCACGCTTGGTGTGGATAAGTATCCAGCTCTCCAAGCGTTTCCTGTGCTTTCCCTGCCTTCTTTCTTAGCGGTATAATTGTCATAGATGTAATTAAGCAGAATGCCCTTCTCTATGATCGGTGTTTTTTGTTGCGGGACTCCTTCACCGTCGAACTTCCACGTGCGGAGACCACCATCGAATAAACCGTCATCGTAGATATTCACAATCTCAGAGGCAACCTTCTCTCCCTTCTTGTTTTTGAATGCTGATTGATTTCTCTGTATATAGTCTGCGTTGACTGCGTTTATCAAAGTGTATTGAAGCAGTTGTTGTAGGGCGAATTGGGTGAATATTACTTTGATGTTTTTTGTTTCTGTTCTTTTGGCTTTTAATGCTGAAACGGTGAGTCCCGCTGCTTCCTTGCCAACCCACTCGGGGTTGATGTCATATTTTCTTTTTATGTCAAATTCGAAGCATATAGGGGTTACTTTGCCTTCTTCTTTAGCTATTGTCACTAAACTGCACTCAACGATTGTTCCATGATCAAAACCTTCAACACCGTTTGAGTTGGCAACGGCCTTACACAAATATGATGATCCTGCTCCTCCTTCTATTGGAAATATGCGCTTGTCAATCTTTTCAGCTGCATCCAACATTGCAGAAGCAACCTCAACTAGTTCTTCAGAATTAAGCTCAACAATCCTATCGTCATAAGTGCCCTCCACAGACGAGAAGGCTTTCTTACTTGGAAGGCCCCGCCAGTCTTCATCAGGCTTGCTTGCTTTGGCGAAGCTTAATGCCTTGAGGACTGTTTCTTCGATGGCAGCTTCACTTTCCAATATGTTTGTGTAGCAAAAACCTGTCGCTTTGCCAAGTATGGCTCTGACTCCTAATCCTCTGTCAATTATCCGAGAACTCTTGCTGATCTGTCCTCGTTCGATGCTGACATTGGTGGTGAGGCCTTGATACACAAATGCTTCAGCTTCATCGGCACCTCTGGTTTGAGCGAGACTCACAGTTTTTTCAGCTAATCTTTGCATTTCCTCTTGTCTAAGCGCTACCACCGACTAGAACCTCCTTCACCCTAATGTGTGGGCCACCATCGCATACGAAGGCTGTTTGACCCTTTCCGCACCTTCCAGGATTAAGTTCGAAGTCTTTTCCGACAGCATCGATCTTCATCAAAGTTCCAACCGTGTTACCACTTATAGAAGCGTTACGGATAGGTGCACCTACTTCGCCGTTAACAATTTCGTAGGCTTCTTGGATGCCTACTTGAAAAGTGCCGTCCAAGTTCGCTTCGCCTCCTCTAAAACTCTTGAAGTAATAACCAAATTTTACGTCTTCCACCAGTTCCTCGAAGGAATGATCTTTCGGTTCCATAACCGTGTTCCGCATCCGGATTATAGGTTCAAAACGGAAATCCTCAGCTCTTGCGTTGCCTGTTGGTTCTACGCCAAACTTCTTTGCAGTCTCGCGGTTGTGCATAAGACCAACTATGACACCGTCTTTCACTAGAAGTGTTTTCTCCGTGGGAACACCTTCATCGTCATATTCGAAGGAACCGAAAGCTCCTTCTATCGTGCCGTCATCATAAAAAGTTACGAGTTTAGAGGCTATTTTCTTTCCAAGCTTATCGAGCAAGATTGAACCTGATAATGTCAAGTCTGCTTCAGCCAAGTGGCCAAAGGCTTCGTGAACGAAAACCCCGACCACGTTTGGGCCTAAAACTGCGGGAAATGTTCCGCCCTTTGCAGGTTTTGCGTCGAGCTGCTCAACCGCACGTTTTGCAACTCTTTCGCCAACAATCTCCGGAGTTTCAACGTCAAATACTTCATAGCCAGCTGTAGAACCTATTTCTTCTCGACTGAAAGTGAAGATGCCTGCCTTCGTGGCTGTGGCTAGTAATCTGGACCAGACATAAAGCTTGTCCTGTTCAATGCAGGTGCCTTCATTATTCATGAACCATGTTGTTCCGGTTAAATCGAGATAGTCTATGGTGCAGCTTTTAATTCGGCTGTCATATCCTAGAATCGTTTTACTCATAGACAACGTTGTGTTTATCTTCTCTTCTATGGAGATTTTTGATGGGTCTTTTCCAAACTTCATCGACACTTTATCTTCAACTGCTTCAGCTTTAGCAAGCTTGATCGGTTTTCTAAGCCTTGAACTTGCAGCTTTCGCCATTCTGCAAGCGTCTGAAACAGCAGATATTAAAGTTTCAGCGTCTAAAGTCCCAACTGATGCAAAGCCCCACGCACCGTTCACAAGCACACGTAATGCTACGCCATTCTCAATCCCTTGCTTTGCTGCCTCAACCCGTTCCTCTTTAAGTGTAAGCATGGTTTTGAAAAGCTTCTGCGCACGAATCTCTGCGTATTCAACTGCAAACTTTTGAACTGCAACGTCTATAACCTTGCTTAAAATATCTTCCAAAATATCTCCTCTTCTAACATTCAAGCTGTAGAAGAGAAATCTATTTGAAAAGGCTTTATAAAATTATTATGGTTTTTTTGGACGTTAGCATATTGTTTAATAAGGCTGGTTGCGTGAAGCCAAAAATCTTGACTGGAGTGAACCCGTTCTAGGTTTTTTGTGTCAGCAACCTTATTTGGCCAACAAAGCTGTGTCGTTCTTGTATTCTTTCCAATTCTAGCCTGCGAAGCAAGCCGTAGTTTGAGTATATGTCATCCAAAATCTTTTGTTCAATGACACTGGCTCCTGAACTCAGGAATTTTTCAAGTCCTTTTGCAAAAACGTCTATTTTGTCAGTTATTTCATTCTTTTGTAGTGAATAGTTGTTTTCCAAATATTTGTATATTAGGTGTGTGGCTTCTTTTCCGAAGATTTGCTTGAGAACGCGATCTACCGTTTTCAGAACTTTGTCTTCTTTAATGCTGTTTGTTTGTTGGGCTGTGTTTTGCATGATTATCACACGACTATTATCGTGTGTATTACGACTTAATAAGTATTGTCGTAGAACTGTTAGACACAGATACACATCCAACACGTAAAATCTCATAATCACACAAAATCAGTAATGTTCAATTGTTGAACTCTCTTAGGAACGAGTTCTTCTGTGAAGCTCTCTTCAAAAATAACAGGTTTCCCGTAAACGCCGTCGTATCCAGGTGTAACCCTCACTTTCCCTTCTCTAGCTCTGACTATTGCTTCTGCGATTTTCTCATCTACAACCTCGCCTAATGCGTTTTTTGAGGTACCGATCAATACAGTATATTCATTGCAGAATCTTTCAACAAGTGCATTGTAAATGCTCCACACTTCTCGAGCGTACAGAGAATCGGCACCTAAAACTGCTGAGATGATTTCGGAAAGCGGTAGCAAACGCATAAACCCTATAGCGTTTTCAGGTTTAAAACCTGATGGACGGTCAGCCAACTCTTCAATCCTCTGCTCAACACCTTTTGTAAGTTCTCTGCGGCAGACGGGACAGATGTTCCCAAATTTCATTGCTTCTTTTGGAGAAAGTGTCACATTACAGTTTCTATGTCCGGTCCAATGATATTTCCCGTAAGCTGGGTCTGTTTCAATCGTAAACTTGAATCTCTCCTTATCCTTAAGTCGAACAGTATCCACAATCTCATGGTAGCTGGGTCTTTTCAATTCGAAAACGTTGGCTTCCCTTCCAATACGCCAAGGCCAGAAACTGTGACTATCACTGTTTGAAACCAATGTAAATCCGTCAAGCTTACTTAAACGCCAGTTCATTGGAGGATCTGATGAAAGCCCAGTTTCCAAAGCGTAAATGTGCTTTGTCATATCTTGATAGCATTCATCGACGCTGTTGAAACCGCTGAAGGCACCGAAAATACTGTACCAAGGCGTCCAAACGTGGGCTGGAAAAATCATGTTTTCACTTGAAACTTCCATCACTTCCTCCACTAATTGGGGCGCATTCATGTTCAATGTCGGTCTGCCATCCACTGCTAAGTCGCCATGTTTCTTCAGTCTCTCGTTGATCTGAACCGCAGTTTCTGTGTTAGGAGTCAAAATGACGTGATGTATCTTCTTAATCTTGTTTTCGAAGGTGAAAACTGTGCTTACTTCTGTGGTTATCATAAAATGGACAGGCGATTCAGGATTCTTGGCAACTTTATACAAGCCACTGTCCGGTTCATGAGCGAGAACTTCATGCATTTCTCTAAGCCATTTCGGATGCGTAAAGTCTCCGGTGCCGACGAGGTTTAAGC
>DAOVGI010000019.1 GCA_030672475.1 Candidatus Bathyarchaeota archaeon | reverse complement strand
TTCATTCAGAGCTAGCAATATCTTAGTGGATGCCCTGTCATGTCTCATGTCAAGAATGAAGAAGTAATAGTGCGGCACGTCTTGATACACGTGTTTCCAGAACAACGGCTCCAAGTGTGAATCAAGAGGTAACACTTTCATACGCACATCTTCCCCTTCTTACATCCTTTTTCCAGCTTTAATCTTCTGACCAGCACGAACTGATTGGCAGTTCAAACGATCTAATGCGGAAACTCCCACCAAGAATATCTGGTTTTTGTCGAGTTCAAGCGGAAGAATCCTCAAGCAGAACGTATTCGTCTGCAAAATTGTGCATAAAGCGTTTTCCATATTCTTAACGCTGTGAGACATCTACATCTGTATGGCATTCCTGAACAAAGGCTAACTAGACGCGTATTCTCTTACCGTCAAAGTCTCTCTTGAAATGTCCAAATTCCTGTTTGACTTCCCGCAATTGTTGACTTGTGAAGACTGGGCCGTCTCTACATACGCGGTATTTGCCTACGACACAGCTTCCGCATAATCCTATTGCGCATCGCATTAAACGTTCAAGACTCGCTTCTAAAGGCACTTCATATTTTTCAGCCAAGTCGAAAACTTCTCGCATCATTTGTTCTGGGCCGCAAGTGTAAATCATGTTAAACTTCTCTTTCGCCAGAAGCGACTTCAATGGAGTCGTGGCTAACCCTTTAACGCCATAGCTGCCATCCTCTGTCGCCGCAATGATCCGTGTTTTTTCTTTGTCAAATCTTGTTTTCATTTCATTCATGAACAGTAGTTCATCTCTTGTCTTCGCGCCTATCACAAAAACCAGCCTGGAAGTCTTTGATACCAATTGTTTCGCCAGAAACAGGATTGGAACTGTGCCTGTGCCCCCGCTAACCATCAGTATTCTGCCTTCTTTCAAGGCGAAACTGTTTCCGAATGGTCCTCTGACACCCACTATTTCGCCTACTCTTTTATCGTGCAGCGCACTTGTTGCCTCGCCAACTTTTTTGACGGCCACTGACACCATGCCGTTTTCTCTTACATCAAGTACGCTTAAGGGAACTTCATCTATTCTTGGAATCCAGAGCATGAGAAACTGACCGGGTTCAGCCTTTGCACACTGTTTGTCTTTAAGAGTAAATATCTTAACTGTTGGGCTTTCAGTTTTTATGCTTAGAATTCGAGTAGTCCTTACTTTGTTAGCTGTGATGCGATAAGCCGACAATTTCATTCACGCTCCTGAAGCCTTTCCTTTTCAAATACCTGTTTATTCCACTTGCAACAGTTTTAAACACGTTTGGCCCCTTTATGGCTACGGCTGTTCCTATCTGTACAGCTGAGGCCCCTGCTAACAGAAATTCAACTGCATCACGCCAGTCCATTATGCCACCGCACCCTACTATTGGCAACTTTACTTCTTCATAGATTTCATAGACGCATCTAACTGCGATCGGCTTTATTGCCCGGCCAGATAGTCCACCTACTTTGTTGCTGAGAACAGGCGTAGTTGTCTCCGTGTCTATTATCATGGCTTTAACCGTGTTTATAGCTGTTACCGCATCTGCTCCAGCGTTGGCAGCAGCCTCTGCAATCTCCTTAATATCCGTAACGTTTGGCGACAACTTGACAAAGACAGGTTTTTCCACAACAGCCTTCACTTTTCTAACAACTTCGACTAGAATTCTTGGGTTCTGTCCGATTTCTGAGCCTGTTTCCTTAACATGAGGACATGAGACATTCAATTCCACAGCGTCTGCGCCGGAATCTACAGCCTTCTTTGCTACAGCTGCATATTCTTCTGCTGAGAAACCGTAAACACCAACAATAACTGGGATACCAAGACTTTTTGCTTCGCAAATCTCCCTAGCAAACTCTCCTATTCCTGGGTTGGGAAGACCTACGGCGTTGATCAAGCCGCAGCCAGTTTGCACTATCGTAGGGTTTGCATATCCCCTCCGTGGCCTTAACCCCACAGACTTCGTGACTATTGCACCAGCTCCACCCGTCACTACAGTGCTTAATGACTCTGCGGACAAACCCAAAATCCCGGAAGCCAACACCGTCGGATTGGCAAGCCTCAAACCAGCTAAATTCACGCACAACCGGTCAATCCCCAAGTGTCACGCCACCACGAACAGTTCTCAGTAGAGGCAGTCGCTTATAAAAGTGGTTGCACTCCTGCAAATGGATCAAAGTATAGGATAACATGACCAAAGCTTTTAGATAATTGCTCACATGTGAACTCCCGCATTCAACCCGAGGTCAGTAGATTTGCTACTAATGGAGCAGCCCTTATACCAATTAACCCTTTGTCGCCCCATCGCCTTTTCATGTTTATCAACTCTTAAAGCTTACTCAGTTTATATTTAGGATAAAGCTTAGAAATGATTATTAACGATCAGCAGTTTCAGTGATGGAGAACAATAAAATGAAAGCAGTAATAATCGAGTGGCCATTTGGGATATTAGCTTTCACCAAAGGCAACAAGCTAATAGAAAAAAAACTGTTTCCCAAAGAACCACAAGTCGTAGCTTACACCCTTGCTAAAATTGAAGCCGGGAAAACGGTGCATGAAATTGTCGATTTGATCAACCTGCTTCTGAAAAAAGGTTATGACTCCTTTGTTTTTGACAATCCAAACCTTGCCAAAGAAGTTCAGAAAAAGTTAGGTGTCACAGTTCAGGTCTCTGAGTCCTCCGAGACTCATGAAGAACTTCGTTCCCTTATGGAAAGGTTTGCGGTTGAAACAGGTTTTGTCAGCGACTCAGAAGAGTTCAGCCGTTGGATGCATGACGTTGCCATGGAAGCCACTAAACTTAGAGTAAAAGCAGCTGTTGAAAAGAGAGACTTGATCATTGCACAAGCAATTCAAACCCTTGATGACTTAGACAAAACCATAAATCTGTTCATGAGCAGAGTGAGAGAATGGTATGGCATACATTTTCCAGAACTTGATCGCCTGCTGGACAAACATGAAACATACGCTCGTCTCGTTTTCAAGTTCGGCAACAAACGCAACTTCACAAGCGAAAAATTAGAGGAAGAAGCCTTACCAAAAGCGAAGGCAAAAAAGATAACCAAATCGGCTGAGACCTCAATGGGTGCAGAGCTAACAGAAACAGATCTAACACAAATCCAAACACTGAGCGAAAAGGTTCTGGAGCTATATCAGCTAAGGCAAACACTAGAAAATTACCTGGACACAACTATGGAAGAGGTTGCACCAAACATGAAAGCAATTGCAGGCTCTTTATTAGGTGCCCGTTTAATCGCTCTAGCCGGAGGCTTGATAAACCTCGCCAAAAAGCCGGCAAGCACAATACAGGTTTTAGGAGCAGAAAAAGCCCTTTTCCGTTCACTGAAGACTGGCGCACGACCGCCGAAACATGGAATAATCTTTCAACATGTTTCCTTGCATGAAGCCAAGAGATGGCAAAGAGGAAAAATAGCCCGAGCCATAGCTGGAAAACTGGCTATAGCTGCAAGAGCAGATGCATTCGGAAGTAGACGAATAGGCGAAGAACTGAAAGCCGACTTGGAAAAAAGAATTGAAGAAATCCACAAAAAACGCGCAGAACCTCCTCAAATCCCAAGGCGAAAACCGAAACGAAAGAAATGGAGAAAGAAGCGGCATGCACGTAACCGTTAAGCCACATCCCCAGTTTCCAGCAATCTACCAAGTAACACTGGAAAACGGAGCTCAAAGACTGGCAACTAAAAACCTAACGCCGAACAGAAATGTCTACAGCGAAAGACTAGTCAACTACAAGAACGTTCAGTACCGACTCTGGGATCCATTCAGAAGCAAACTTGCCGCCACCATCCTGAAAAACCTGAAATACAATCCGATAAAACCAAGCCACAAAGTCCTTTATCTCGGCGCAGCCTCTGGAACAACAGCAAGTCATGTCTCAGACATAGTGGGAGAAAAAGGTCACGTGTACTGCGTCGAGTTTGCATCAAGATCCATAAGAGATCTCACCAACAACGTGTGCACTTTTAGACTTAATATGTCACCTATACTGCAGGATGCCCGACTTCCAGAAAAATATACAATGTTCATCAACGGAAAAGTCGATGATGTCTACTGTGATATTGCCCAGCCGGAACAAGCTAAGATTTTAGCAGATAACGCGGCGTTGTTCCTCAAAAAGCCTGGATGGATAATGCTCGCCGTGAAAGCCCAGAGTATAGACGTCAGGATAGAACCATCAGAAATATACAGACGGGAGGTCAAAGTCCTGAAAAACCGCGGCTTTCGAATAGAGGAGATCATCGATTTGGAACCGTATGACAAAGCACATGCCATGGTAGTAGCTGAACTCTAATGAATGTATCCTCTAGAAGATAAGTATAGTTTATATCTCACAAGGTCATGATATTTTATGTGACGCTTCGATGACTTTTATGGAGATGGAGAAGGGTAAGGCAGCAGAAAAAGTATTGAAGCAAGCAGGTTACACCGTTTCTCAAAGATGCTGTTCTCGTCCATGTTGCTTCGACTTTGCAGCCAGAAAAAATGAGACACTAGTTTTCATAAAAACCCAATCAAATATTGGAAATGTTTCCCCCAGTGACTCTTGTGAACTCAAAGCAATATTGGAATGCACCTCAGGTGCAGCGTTTCTAATAAGCAAAAACATGCGTGAAAAACCCTTGGAAGACGACACAGTCTATTCAAGATACGATATCTTGGCTGTCACACAGAGAACATTCGAGAAGGTAATACTCCACGAAGCCCATCCCTTAATCCAAGCTGCTCCAGGAGGTTACTACGTTGAAATTGACGGAGAAGCAATCAAACGAAGAAGACAGGAGCTACACTTATCAATCGGTGAACTAGCTGGAATGATGGGCACATCCAGGAGAACTCTGCACGGTTATGAACAAGGCATAACTAAAGCTTCAGTTTCAGCAGCATACAACATCATATGCATCTTAGGCATTCCTGTTGCGAAGCCAATAAACATGTTCAAAAAATCGAAAAAGCAACCCGGACGTTTCTTAACTACAGCCAAACACGCGCTTACAAGAAACAAGCTTATCCAGAAGATCGTCCAAAAATTCGCTTACTACAACATTACAGCATTCAGAAAGGCACCCTTTGACTTTCTTATTAACATTCCAGAGAAGAAAATCAAGATCATCGGCGGAGTTACTGACAAGAAAGAAAAGGAATTAGACAGAAGGGTGGACGAAATCCTAAGTGTCAGCGAAGTTGTTCAGGCCCACCCGATTTTCATAACTGAGAAGCAAAAAGCGCTCAATAAAGATATTCATTGCGTCTGCAGCAAAGAGCTTTCAGAGATCAAAAATCCGCAAGACTTGATTGCAAGCTCTAAATAAGCCTAGTCTGACGTGAATCCTTTTCGCTTTTAACTCTCTTAGCTGGCTTCCACGATTTTCTGACGCAGTCTGGGTATTTCCCAAATCTCTTTAGGCTCTGTTCAAGAAAAATCAGCGTTTTAGGGTCTGTCGGATAACCACATCCAAAGTCTCCGTATTTCTCCTTCAATTCTGCAATTTTCGTATCTCTTTCAACCTTGGCAATTATAGAGGCAGCTGAGACTATTGGATATTTCACGTCAGCCTTGTGTTCCGAAACTATTTTGACTCTTGATGATAACAACTCTGAAATGTGATGTTTGAAACGTTCTTCCAAAACATCTGAAGCATCAACATAGGCAATATCCGGCTTAAGCAACTCGATAACTTTTGCCATAGCCTTAGCCTCCAACCTATTCAACCTATGAAGTTTCCTACCAGCCTGAACAACTTCGTCAATGTCCTTCGGCGACAGCCTTATCACAGTGTGTTTCAAGGCAATTCTCCTTATTTCGACGGCTAAGACATCACGCCTATTGGGAGACAAACACTTCGAATCTTTAACACCTAATTCAACAAGCTCTGGTATCTTCTCTTCTTCCATTACAACTCCTGCAACAACCAATGGACCTATTACACAGCCACGTCCCTCTTCATCAACACCTGCAACCAACACTGCAAACCCTTCTTCCGATCTAAAACCGCCTTAACACTATAACGTTTTCTTATTTAGTGATTTTTCTAGAAACTCTACAGATTTTTCAACAAGCATTTCATGCAGATTCCCTCGGTTTTCATACGTCACCCTGTATATTTCAGCATCTTGCCTATTCCTTATTTCTTCTATCAGCTTGTCCCTTCCTTTCCAGTGAATTGTACCTATTACAAGTTTCCTGCTTTCTGCGGCTCTCTTAACAGCTTCTTTGAACCGGTTTGAACATAACTCCATAGGTCCAATTTCATCTATTGCAACCACCTCAGCGTTTTCAACAGCACTGACCACCGCCTCAGCGCCTACATTATCAAGATCCTCTAAGTTCACACGGTATTTGCCGATCCGTGGACCAAACTTCTGGTTTACACGGGCAAGGCAGCCTTTCCTGCCACTGCTTAAGTCTAGAACTTCAAAACCAACACGTACTCCACTGGCACGTACTTCGCGGCTTACCATCCCGCCTACATTGTAACCTCTGACCTCCAAGACTTCAATGGTCTTCATCAAAACGGATGTCTTTCCTGCGCCAGGGCTGCCAGTTATGAATAGTAGTCGTTTCTTCAATGAACTCCTCCCTCTTAAACAGAACTCTAATATTCACTAAAATGGTTTGTCATAACCAGCTCGCGCTCACGTAAACCACTGTTTTAAGGAAGAAAAATGAAAAACATGAATGATGAAATCTTCAAGATAGACTTTCCAACAGAAATCGTACGCGAAGGCAAAATCAAAGTTCTGGTTCCAAAGCTCAAAGCCTTCGTGAAATCGCCTTCTGAATACGCTCCTTCCAAAGCCCCTGTCTTTTATAACCCCGTTATGGAGCTGAACCGCGACATTGCAGTTTTGGCACTGCAAGCTTACCAGAGAATACTTAACCGTGAAATTTCTGTCTGCGAACCCTTAGCCAGCTGCGGCGTCAGGGGAACAAGGTTCGCAGCAGAAGTTGCAGGAGTTGAAAAAGTCGTCATTAACGACATTAACGCGAGAGCTTTTCAACTGGCCAGCTGCAACGTGCACTTGAACAAATTAAGTGAACGAGTCTTGGTCAAAAACGAAGATGCGAATTTTCTCCTCGGTCAATATGGTGCACCACGCAAAAGATTTGATGTCTTGGACATAGACCCTTTCGGCTCCCCTGTGCTTTATCTTGATTCGTCCATTCGTGCCATTCGCAACGGCGGCCTCTTGGCTTTAACAGCCACAGATATGGCTCCTCTGTGCGGGGTTCATTCAAAAGCGTGTATCCGAAAGTATGGTGGAAAACCTTTGCGCACAGAGTATTGCCATGAGCTGGCTGTGAGACTTGTAGCGGGATGCTTAGCCATGACAGCAGCAAAATTTGAGATGGGTGTAAACATACTCTTCAGCCACAGCACACATCATTACGTTAGGATCTACGCAACCTTGAAGTATGGGGCAAGAAGGGCTGATGAAAACGTTAAAAACATGGGATACATAATTCACTGTTTCAAATGTCTACACAGAACATCTCTGAAAAAACTTTTCATCATCAAGCGGTCCATTAAATGCAGTGAATGCGAATCAAACGTTGATATCGCTGGGCGTTTATGGCTTGGAAAAATTGTTGATAAACATTTTTGTGAGTTGATGGAGAAAGAAGCAAAGCGAAGGGCATTCAAGCATGCAGGAACAATCAGAAAAATCTTGACACTGGTCAAAAACGAGTCTGATGCTCCAGTCACATATTACGTGCTTGACAAAATATGCAATCAGCTGGGTTCACCTGTTCCTCCAGTCAAGCAAGTCATCAATGCCGTAAAGAAAGCGGGTTTCCAAGCTTTTCTCACACATTTTAACTCCAGAGGACTAAAATCGGATGCCTCATCAAAGGATGTTAAAGAGATTGTTCAGAAAACTCTTAAAGATGGTAAGCTTTAAATAATTCAAGCTTTAAATGACATGAATTAGCAGGTGGAAAATATGAACAAAAAAATGTTGGTTCTAATTGCATTAACTCTCTCGATAATTCTATGCACACCGTTAGTAATTGCCGCTTACGAACCTGATGACGTCACCGTTTGGACAGATAAACCAAAATATACTTCAGGAGAAAAGGGAACATTGTACATAGCTTTCTACAACGACAAGGACGTAGCAGTGACAGTAAAGAATATCACAATAATCTATAGCAACTGGTTAGCCTACACTGGCGAAAAATGGGTAGGCAATGAAACGCGAAGTGTGGATATTCCATTGTCCGGAGGAACAATTCACGTTTTTAATGACATCACATTCACCGTCCCAACAGATGGAAGAGCTACATACACCAAAGCTTATGTTACAATCGGCACGGATCACGGATACAAGTATGCTAATTGCGGTATCGACGTTCCACAGGTTCCGAGTTATATGGAGCAGATTGTGACGCTTTTCACAGTCTTAGTGGTGCTTTTGATAGTCTGTACAATCATAGTAGCTGCAACGATATTCCTTTCAGCACGCAGACCGCAAGTAACGTGGAAACCAGAGCAAAAAGCGGAATAGTGATTTTTCCCCCCTTCCCATTTTTCCGTTTTGTTTAAGTAGAAGAATTCATAATTGACAATAGTCACTGTGAAATTGAAATTTTGGGGGTGTATCAGAACTCAGAAAAGTTTTAGTTGCGTGCGCGTGGCCATACATAAACTATCTTCCACACTTGGGTACGGCAGTGCAGGTATTGTCAGCTGATATTGCAGCCAGATACTATCGACTGAAAGGCGACGATGTTATTATGGTAAGCGGTTCAGATGAACATGGAACACCAATAGAAGTTGAAGCACTCAGACTAGGCATTTCACCGAAGCAATTAACCGATAAAAACCACGCTAAAGTCGTTAAACTGTTCAGGAAATGGGGATTCTCCTTCGATAACTACACCAGAACAGAGAATCCGGTACATAAAGAGTTCGTGCAAAACCACTTGAAGAAAATTTACAACAACGGATATGTTTTTGCGCAAGAAACGGAGATGCCCTACTGTGAAAAATGCAGTCGCTTTCTACCCGACAGATTTGTTGAAGGAAAATGTCCATACTGTGGTTACGAGCATGCCCGTGGAGACCAATGTGAAGCCTGTGGAAAACTGTTAGAACCCACACTTCTTATCCAGCCGTACTGCGTAATCTGCAAAAACAAACCAACAATAAAAAAGACTAAACACTGGTATTTTGACTTGCCAAGATTTTCTGAAAAACTCCGAGAGTACATCAGCAACAACAAGCAGTTGCCAAGCAATGCCAGGAACTTTAGCCTAAACTTCATAGAAGAAGGTTTGAAGCCAAGAGCAGTTACAAGAGATGTTGACTGGGGAATCTCAGCACCTTTTCCAGAAGCAGAAGGCAAGACGATATACGTCTGGATTGAAGCAGTCCTAGGCTATGTTTCTGCAGCTATTGAATATTTCAAGAATTCCGGAGAACCAGAAAAATGGAGAGAGTACTGGTTTGACGAAAATGCCATAATCTTGTTCTTCGTTGGAAAGGATAACATTCCGTTTCACACAATAATCTTTCCAGCCTTACTGCTGGGTTCTCATGAAAGATATAATCTACCTTGGAATATCTCATCAACAGAGTTTCTCCAGTTTGAAGGTGAAGCTTTTTCGAAGAGTCGCAGAATCGGCGTTTCAATAGATGAAGCATTGGAGCTCTTCCCAGCCGATTACTGGCGTTACTTTCTAACCGCAACAAGACCTGAAACAAAAGACACGAATTTTTCATGGAAACTGTTCACCGAGAAAATCAATGCAGATTTGAACGATACCTTCGGAAATTTTATCCACCGAACACTGAAGTTCATAAATATACAATTCAACAGTGAAGTTCCTGAGCCAAGCAACATGGATGAAAGCGATAAACGCATTCTTAAAATCCTTGAAGAGAAAGTGGATGCAATAGCCGAGAAAATTGAAAAATGCAAATTGCAATCTGCAGTGAACGATGTAGTGAGTATAAGCCGCATCGGAAACCAGTACTTAAACGAAAAAGAACCGTGGAACATGATTAAAAAACAGAAGAACAAAGCTGCAAACACAATTTACGTAGCCACGCAAATTGTCAAAGCCTTAGCAATAGTTTCAGCACCGTTCATTCCATTTTCAGCAGAAGAACTCTGGAGGATCCTCAATTTGCCTGGCAGCGTTCATGAACAAAAATGGAATGAAGCGTTAAAGTCAATACCAGCAGGTCACAAAATAGGCAAAGCTGAACCTTTATTCCGAAAAGTGGAAGCAACCAGCAAGAAACTGAGTGAAATGCTAGAAGAGGTCAGAGAAAAACTTTCCAAACCTGATTAAGCCTGTGAAGTTTTGCAACTTAGAATAGATCTTCATGTCCATACTGTTTATTCTTCTGATTCTTTAATCACGCCAAAAGAGCTGATTTTTTACGGAAGACAACGTGGATTGGATGGAGTTGCCGTAACGGATCATGACAGATTTGACGGCGCATTGAAAATAGCGAAAGAAACAGATTTCCTGATAATTCCTGGAATAGAGATTTCAAGTTTAAACGGTCATATTATTGGGCTTAATGTGAACGAGTTAGTGCCGCCTAAACTGAGCGTTGACGAAACTCTGGACAGAATAAAAGACGCTGGCGGCATATCTGTGGCTTGTCATCCAATAACTTTTTTCAAGAAAAGCTTGAAAGGACACATAAGTCCACGGTTTAATGCAATAGAAGTGATAAACTCGTCAGCGTTTCCCTTCAATTACTCTGTAAGGCATAATGAAGAGATTGCTTCGCAACTCGGAATTGCACGCGTTGCTGGAAGTGATGCGCATTATGGACCGGAAATAGGTTACGCACACACCCTTGTAGATGCTGAATCTGAAGTTGAGGAAATTGTGAAAGCAATAAGAAGGGGTTCATGCTCGCCCCATGGCAAAGCAATACCCTTGACAACAAGGTTTAAAAAGCAACTGCTGCTCCTTAAAAGGAATTTTGGCAGAAAATGAAAAAGGGAGAAGATTGCTGAATGACTTGCATCTGCCATGAATTGAGCTAAGCGAGAAGAGGAGATGTTTCCTAATGATATGTTGCGCCTCTAATGTTACATCGAGAAGTCTCGCCTGAACGATCTCTATTTCATACTGAAATTTTGACACAGAGATCAATCAAACTGAGCATAGGCTAGCGCGCGCGCGAACCTTATGGATTACAAGTAAGAAACACCAATCAATATCAACACTTGTGTAGAAGACTGCACATTATTCCATGGTACACTTTTCTATTGTCTCTCTCGCGTTTCAGAAGCAAGTATGTTTCGGAACAGTTCATCTTCTATGTTTCCTCCACTTATCACAGCGACAGTTTTCTTCCCAGCGAAAAGCCCTCTGCTCTCCATTATCAAGGCGACTGCGACAGCTCCTGCTCCCTCAACAACCTGTCTTTCCTTATCCCAGAGTGAAAATATCGCTTTCCTTATAGTCTCCTCCTTAACTAACAGTATATCATCAACATATTTTTGCACGATCCTAAATGTTATGGAGTCTTTTTCAATGCCTCCGAATAAGCCATCCGCAATAGATTCTCTCATCTTCACATCGACTATTTTTCCAGCTTTGAGAGATTCATACATGACTGGTGAAGCTTCAGATTGCACTCCTATAACCTGAGTTTTCGGTTTAATGCTCTTCACTGCAATGCTTATTCCTGAAATCAAGCCTCCACCACCGACGGGCACTATGACGATGTCGACACTCGGAAGGTCTTCAAGAATCTCAAGCCCAATAGTTCCCTGCCCTGCGATGACCATTGTATCGTTATAAGGCGAGACATATGTTAACCTATTTTTCTTTGCCAATTCTATAGCCTTTTGCTCGGCTTCATCGTAAATGTCTCCGTATAGAACGAGTTCCACATTGTATCTTCTAATCTTGCTGGTTTTTACCTTCGGCGTATTTCTAGGAACCACAATCTTTGCAGGTAAATTCAGCTTCTCTGCGCCTATAGCAACTGCTAAGGCGTGATTCCCTGCAGAAGCAGTAACAACTCCTCGCTCAACCTCTTTGTTGCTTAAATTAAGCATCCGGTTAAGAGCCCCTCTTATCTTGAACGAGTTCGTTATCTGTCGATTCTCAAGTTTTAGATATACCTCCCCATCACAGAAATCACTGGAAAATTGTGAATGAACTAGACAGGTTCTCTTAACCAGATTTCTTATTGTTTTCCTTGCGTCTTCTATGTCTGCGAGACTTATCATGTCTCAACCACAACCAAATTCAGCTTTAAACCTCTTTCGCAAACACAAACTAACTGAAGTTTTGCAATGTGAACACACCATTTCAATTTGGGCAATCAGCGTGCGCTAAACAAAGAGTTTCTTTTTGGATACTTGACGGGAACAACAATATCACAGATAGATGGATTACAGTCACGATTCCAGGTGATGTTGACGGTGACTTTGACGTTGACATATACGATATTGTTAAAATATGTGCAGCATACGGCTTAAACAAAGGTGACACGGGATACATCCCAAATTGTGACCTAAATGGTGACGAAGACATAGACATATATGACGTAGTGATTATGTGTTACTTCTACGGACAGAAATATCCATAAAGCGCACTTCTTAACCCAAAGGAAATTGAATGGATTAAAAAGCTACACATCATTATTAACCTGAAATCAACATTCAAGAGTAACCCATTAGCGAATGATATGATGTGTACAGATTTTTTACGAAAGATGGGCTTGACACTCACTTAGACTTCTTTGTTTAGGAAGATTGTCTGTGTTGGGAATGCCATTTTTATTCCCTCCTTTTCAAAAGCTTCTACTATCGCGAAGTTAATCTCCTGCTGCGTATCCATGTACTTGACGTAATCACTCACTTTCATGTAATATACTATCTCGAAGTTAAGACTGAAATCGCTGAACTCTTTGAAGTGCACTCTGTCTATTTCAGCTAGCTCCATCTTCTTTATTGTTTTTGATATTATGTCAGGGATTTTTCTGAGTTTTTCAAGTGGTGTGTCATAGGTCACACCTACCGCGAAAACAATCCTGCGTTTTTTCAGCTTCTTAAAGTTTCTCACGCTGGCTGTTGTAAGCTCTTTGTTTGAAATAATCAATTCTTCTCCCTGTAACAGCTGCAATCTTGTTGATTTTATCCCTATCTTTTTGACAGTTCCAGCGTAGTCGCCCACAACGATGAAGTCTCCGACTTCAAACGGTTTATCAAAATAGATGGAGAACGCGCTGAACGCATCACTTAGCACAGTCTGCAATGCTAAAGCAATAGCTATACCGCCAACGCCGAGTCCTAAGACTACGCCGGAAAGATCGATTTTAAACGTTGCCAGAATAGCTAAAAACGCAAACAAGTAGATGAGCGCCTGGATAATCTTCTTAAGAAGAAAGAGAAGATGATCACTTGTCTTTTTTCCATGTTTTGCACTCTTTTCGGCGAACCAGCTTATGAGAACATTGATGATCCTAGTAATTATGAGTGTGACCAACAGGATTTCAACAACACTAAATGCAGCTGTCAATAGTGCTGAGTAAGGTTCAAGAAAAGTGATGGATTCCAAACCGTAGTATGCGCCAACAAGAATGACAAAAAAATAGACAGGTGCCTTAATGTTGCGCAGTATCTGGTCATCCAACTTTGTTTTTGTCTTTTTCGCCCATCTGGTAAAATATTTCTCGAAAACGAAGAACACTATCCAGCCCACGAGAATGGCAAATGCAAAAACAATTACTGAGGCAGCAATCTCGCTAGCCAGTTGGTCTAGACTGAGCCAGTCACGGATAAGCTCTGCTAAACTCGCCATTGTAATATCCATATCGGATCAAGCCTAAGACCAACAATCAACGCTTTAAGTTTTTATGATTTTCCCAGCTACTTTCGGGTGCTATCTTAGAGATTAATGTTGTGACTATACTTTTGTCTCAAGTGGTTTGAGTGAAGCGCGCGAGAAAGCGCAATCAAACAATTAGGAAGAAAGGGCTGAAAAGCGACAATAATTACAAAGTTGGTTCCATTTGATACAGATTGAGCTTCATGTCCAGTGGTTTTTCAGGTTCTGCATAGGGTTCTAGGTTGAAAAGCTGTGGTGCTATGGTTCCGAATCCGCTTAAAAGATGCGGTGACTTCACACCAGTCATAAGAAGTGTAACTTTCAACATGCCGTTTAATTCCGGATTTACTCTTGCCCCCCAAATAACCAAAGCGTTGTCATCCATCATCTCTGTTATTATTTCCCCAACGCGGTTTGCCTCTTCCATGGTCATTTGGTTGTCGCCTGAAACATGAATCAAAGCCCCAGTTGCACCCATATAGTCCACATCTAAAAGTGGATTGTTTAAAGCATCTTTTACGGCTTCTTCAGCACGATTTGGTGCATCTGATTGCCCTACTCCGACGACAGCTACTCCTCCGCGCCGAACAATTGTTTTGAAGTCTGCGAAGTCAAGATTAACTAAGCTCGGCGTTGAAATTGTTTCAACGATGCCCTTGATCATGTTTGCCAAAACCTGATCTGCAACCCTGAAAGCTTCATTTATGGGCAGCTGCGGCACAAGTTGCATGAGTTTGTTGTTGTCTATTACAACTACGGTGTCGCATTGTCTCCTCATTTCGGTTAAGGCATGAGCAGCGTATTCAATTCGACCTTTTTCTATGCGGAAAGGTGTGGTCACAACACCAACGGTTATTGCCCCGTTTCTTCTTGCCATTTCCGCTATGATTGGTGCAGCTCCAGTTCCTGTTCCTCCGCCTAGACCAGCCGTTATGAAGACTATATCCGCGTCTGCAAGCATGACCTCAACACTCTTCTTTGATTCTTCAATTGCTGCCTTGCCAAGCTTTGGATTTCCTCCAACTCCGAGGCCTCTTGTAAGTTTCTTGCCTATCAACATTTTTTCATGCGCTCTTGAAGCATCCAGGTGAACTGCGTCCGTGTTCATAGCTATGCATTCTGCGCCAGCAATACCCATCTCCATAAGTCTTGTAACCGCATTGTTGCCTGCGCCTCCTACGCCGATCACTAATATGCGGCAATAGCCTAACGGACGGATTCCTGCACTTACGGCATCGTGCCAAGCATACTTGAGCGCTTGCTCTGTGGCGTGCAGTTTAGCCAACTGTTTTCCTTCCCCAGACTTCGTCGCTTATTAAATCACGTATAGCTACGCGGATTGCTTCAGCTCTATTAGGATAGTACTTTTCAGTTACAAGCTGATTTAATGCCTCAATATAAGGCTCAGGCAGATATAGAGTAATCAACTTCATAATATTTCCCTCCTTCGATACTGACAAAGAAGGTATATCGTTAGTAATAGTTCTATGCAATATGTGGCAAATATGCCTCAATTATGTTCGTCCTTCATTATTTAAAGATAACCCTTAACTCTTCTCAGATTTGTTTAAATTCTGCTCTCCCCGAACCTTCACGTTTTTATTACTTGTTGAAGCATTTAATGTATCACAATGAAAAACATGCAGGTTTTCATAAAGAGCTACGGCTGTTCGGCAAATTTAGCTGATGGCGAAGTCTTGGCTGGATGCTTAGCAGAAGCTGGATATGACCTTGTAGAGACTGTTGAGGATGCACACATAGTCATAATCAACACTTGTGCAGTTAAAGGCCCAACCGAAGACCGCATGATCACAATTCTGAAACGAGTTCCAGCAACTAGAAAATTGGTTGTTGCCGGCTGTTTACCTCTAATCAATTTTGAAAGGTTATGCAAAGAAGTGTGTTTTGACGGAGTTGTAGGTCCAGCCGCAGGTCGTAGAATCGTTGACGTTGTAGAGCGTGCCTTGAATAGTGAGAAAGTTATCGTTCTAGAAGCAGCTGTAAACGCTAAACCCAGCTTAAACCTTCCCAGACTGCGGCAGAACCCTGTTGTAAGCATCATTCCGATAAGCTACGGCTGCTTAGGCTCATGTGCCTATTGCTGTGTTGCTTTCGCCAGAGGTCATCTGAGAAGCTACAGCATTCGAGAAATTTTAGAGAGGGAGAAACAGGACTTGGCTTCTGGAGCTAAAGAGTTTTGGATAACATCTCAAGATACAGCTTGTTACGGAAAGGACATAGGCACAAATCTTGCAAACCTGCTTGACGCCTTCTGCAACGTTGAAGGAGATTTCAAAGTTCGTATTGGCATGATGACTCCCAACATGACAAATAAGATTCTGGAAGACTTGATCGAGGTTTTCCAAAAAGAAAAAATCTTCAAATTCATACACTTGCCAGTTCAAAGCGGTGACAATGATGTTCTGAAGCGCATGCGAAGGGCTTATTCCATAGAAGAGTTCAAAGATGTGGTGGAAGCCTTTAGAGCCAGATTTTCAAACATCACTCTGGCTACGGATGTGATTTGCGGTTTTCCCGGCGAAACAGAAGAGGCCTTCGAAAGAAGCCTCCACTTAATTGAAGAGGTTCAGCCTGACATCGTGAACATCTCAAAATTTTTTGCAAGGCCGAAAACCACCGCAGCCGAGATGAAAAAAGAGTTTATATGTTCCTCAGAAATCAAACGTAGAAGCAGCTTGGCAGCTGAGGTGGCTAAAAAGGTTGCTTTTGAAAGGAATCAACGTTGGATTGGCTGGACTGGGGAAGTTTTTGTGGATGAGGTTGGCAAGATTCCTGGCTCTTGGATTGGACGCAATTTCGCCTATAAACCAGTAGTCGTAAAGAGTGTTAGATCTGAAAATTTAATTGGCAGAACTTTTCAGGTAAAAATTGTCAAGGCTTTCAGGACATACTTGATGGGTAAGATAGCTGGCTAAATTATTCACAATGAAGGTGGAGATATCTCCTGCAAAACTTCTTTTTTCGTGTGTGATCTCTCATTAGAAGACGCGCGTTCATCCTTTTTTAGGAATGGTTTGATCCTCATGCTCTAAGCGATGATCTTTTAGTGCGCGTGCTCTGCCAACGCCTACACCGCGGTAAGCGATGCCAGCCTTCTTGCAGTCTTCATGGTTGAAGATGTTTCTACCGTCGACTATGGCAACGATTGATTTAAGCCAGTCTGAACGGATGTTAAGGTATTCTTTGTGACGTGTCATGATGACTACGCAATCCTTGTTTTTCAGGGCTTCTGCTAAGTCGTTTATGAGAACTACCTCTTCAAACTCTTTAACGAATGGATCATGTACTACTACTTTTTTGCAGATGTCTTTAAGGAGATTGTAAAGCGGTAACGTAGGCGTGTTTCTTGTGTCATCGGAGTCCGCGAGAAACGCGAGGCCTAATATACACACTCTTGCATCTTCAAGTTTCACATCTTTCTCATGCAATGCTTCTTCTATCAAGTCTTTCATGTGTTGTGGCATGAAATCGTTTATTCTTCTGCTTTCAATGAGGATATTTGGGGTAAACCTGAAGGTTCCATGAACGTTAAGGCCATAGTTTAGTAACCATGGGTCTTTTGGGAGGCAGTGACCCCCAACGCCTGCTCCTGGGATATGCATCATTCTGTACGGGTTTTTAGCAGGATCAGACGGGTCGTTGGGCAGGGAGTTCACGAAGCGTCTGACTTCGTGGACATCGACGCCGAGGCTCTCACATATTAAAGCAACTTCGTTTGCAAATGCTATGTTAACGTCGCGGTAGGTGTTCTCAGTGACTTTAGCCACTTCAGCCGTAAGACAGTCTGTAGGGAACAGTTTCGCCTCAACAATGTTACTGTAGAACTCAACACCTCGTTGAGCGCATTTAGGGGTTAGGCCACCTATGATTCTCGGCATGTATTTCATGTTATGAATTAGACGACCTACAGTAACGCGTTCATAGGAGAACACGAGGTTGAAATCCTCGCCTGCTCTCATCCCAGAAGCTTCCTCCAATATCGGTTTCACGACATAGTTTGTAGTCCCTGGAGCCACAGTAGATTCTATAATGATCATTGCTCCTTTTTTCATGTACTTCCCAACAGCTTGAGATACTTCTTTTAATGAACTGTACTGTGGTACATGGTTTTTATCAACTGGTGTCTGAACATCGATGAGAACCACATCAGCTTTCTTGCAGACAGACATGTCATCGGTGACCTTGAAGCTGCCTTTTTCTACTGCTTTTTCAATCAGCTCAGCTAGACCAGGCTCGTTGCCTTTGATCGGACACTTTCCTGCGTTGAGATAATCAATCTTCCATCCAGACCGTTTGGATCTTCTTTGCACCCCGATAACACTGAAGCCCTCCACGTTCGCCAGCATCGCAGCTGTTGGAATGCCTACATATCCCATGCCTATAACTACAATTTCCAAGTCTGTCAAATCTCCAAGCAGTTTAGTTAACATTTATAGCGCGTATTCTAGTATATATTTGAAGTATTGAGATAATTCGCCGACTTTAATCGCGGATTGTTTCATGCGTATTGCATTGACGCGCGCGCGATGTTTTTGTGGTTGGTGATTGCTACCCGCAGCTGGGGCAAGAACTGCTCGAGCCGGTGCTGCCGCCGACGAAATCATTTCTAGTGTAGAGTTTTTCCCAGCAGTCTGAGCAGACTTTAATGTAGCCAAGTTTTTTGTGGTTGGCTGCCATCAAGCTCAGGTTCTCACCGTTCTTACCGCAAATGTCACATTTTCCCATTTGTGTTCTCCTCTGTTTCACTCTGTAACAGAGTAGCTTTTAAGTTTTTCTTCTGTCATCGTCATTATAGATTATATTATCTGGTTAGGCTGGGGTTAGAGAAAGTTCAGTGGTAAAGTTTAGGGTGAAGGTTGACCTGAGAAATGTATTGGTTGCGGTGCTTGTGTTGAGTCATGTGTTTATAGTATTCTGGAGATTATAGACGATATAGCTTACCTAGTGGCAGCGTAAAACTGTGAAGGATGCAAAGACTGCTTAAGAGAATGCAAGGCGGAGGCAATAAGCGTAAGTCATATCTAGCGCTCTAGTTCAAAGGCATGCGTGTGGCAAACAAGCGGTGTACCTTCTACAACATTTTTGTGATTCAATCAGTAAGACCGTGTTGAGGTCACGTTGTCAAAAAAGATTTTGGAATGAATGTGATGCACATAATGCTATACTCCGAATTTTTAGATACAGTTAAAGAAGACGAAATGT
>DAOVGI010000030.1 GCA_030672475.1 Candidatus Bathyarchaeota archaeon | reverse complement strand
CCTCAGCTAGCGTATCTTGTTTGCAATATTTCAAAAGACTACTTCTTATAGATTCGACTTCCGTATTTTTGTATCTACCAAGTGCTAAGTAAGCAAAAGCCGCCATAGCTGAGTCACCATCTGCAATTTCCATTTCATCATAAGATATATCGGGCACTAAGGTGGGTAGTACTGTCTTCATCGATATACTTCCGTGAAAGTCTGGGTGATAAAAATTCTTTCTAATGATTGCATGGAGATCTACCAAACGATTTATCAACGAATTCAATTCTCCTGAAAGATGTAGACATACTCTTTTGAGGCTGTTTATGATGGTCTTTTCAAAATTAGCATAGACAATGATGCTGCCTTCTCCTTTGAGGTCGTTGATTAAATGTTCGGCAAGTTCCCTCCTGCAATCCTTGCTTGGATCAGCCAAATATTGTAAATGACTAATGATATGACCTGTCTCAGAACACTTATGTATAGAATATTGAGTTGGGATTTGAGTATATGGTGCAATATCGGGATATAACGGTATTGCTGTCATAACAGTTTCGAAGTCAAGAAAAGAAGCAGGCCATGAAATGCATTCCAATTCATTTTTAAGATTATTCCCAATAAATGGCTTCTTCAGTTGCACACAATATTTCACTCTATTTTGATTTTCAGTCAATGGAAATCCATTCGGGATGTCCTCGATACGAACGATACCCGATTCTGTGAGCTTGACGAATTTGGATTGACTTAGTCGTGGAATTTCGAATATGTGATTTTCGATATCTCTTCCTAAGCATTCTTTGATAAGTTCACATTTACGACATTCAAAGCGAAGCGCGGGCTCTGGTTTTACTGACTTTCTAGTTATTTTTTCGATTGGTTGCCAAAAAGGTTTGAACTTCTCAACTCGATCTAGAACTTCATCTGTGTGGTCTATTTCTATGAAAAGGTCTTTGTTTTTCATTCCTAATCGAAAATCTGTGGATACTAACATTAGTGAGACATTGGAAATCTTTAAGCCAGAACTGTTAATAACCATGGTTGTATAAGCCATGTCATCTATAAATTCCGCTTTGTCATTCACACTGGATTTCACTTCAATCATATGCCAACCATCATCATTTTCTCTCTTCAATATATCTGCTTTAGTTACAAAATCATCAATAAGGAAAGCACCTTCAAGAATCGTCGAAATATTCGAATCACCTATCAAACTTTTCGTTTTCTTTGAAGCAGACGCTATGTCTGGGTCATCGATTAAGACTCCTTCTGGATAGAGTTCCCTTGCCCTTCTTCCAATTTCTAATCCTTGCTCCATACGGAACCTTTCGCCTAAAGTCAATGTTTTGGAGACATGTCCAGACCTCATCAACCATCCCAATGTGGGACACACTATGGCGTTCAAGAAGATTACCTTCGAGACATTCCGCAAGTTCTTACCTCCAATATGTTCAATGTTGCCCCATATTGGATTCTAAGAGATTTAGCTTTGTCTGTTCATACGCCGAAAAAACTAAAAACGAAACGTCCAAGAGAAGTTATGACAAATAAGTTAACAGTATCCTATCCCACGATAGCTGACACCCGATCACCCGACAGTTAACAGGAACCTCCGTCACCCTAAGACTTAACAGAACCCGGAAGTAAAACCTCAATTTCACTTCGGTAAAGCGGAACGCTTAACTATTAAGGGCGAGTCGATATGAACAGCTATGCATAACACTGGAGCAAATAGCATGGCCATCGAAAACAAAAAACTTGTAACATCAAAAGCAGTCTTGCATGACAAGTTCGGCAGAAAACTCAACAGCCTACGAATATCCATAACGCAAAAATGCAACCTCAAATGCTTCTACTGCCACAGGGAAGGCGAAGTTGCTTCAGACAACGAAATGACCAAAGAAGAAATCGCACAGATTGCAAAGATCGCATATCAACTTGGCATGAAAAAGGTGAAACTAACAGGCGGAGAACCCCTTCTTAGAGAGGATCTTCCAGACATCATCTCAGAAATCGCTGAATATTCTGACGAGGTTTCTCTAACAACCAACGGTGTCCTATTAGAAAAAAATGTTGAAACACTTTCTGACGCCGGGCTTAAACGCGTGAATGTAAGCTTGCCTTCGCTTGTTCCTGAAAGGTTCAAGAATATCACAAAGAAAGATTTTGTTGAACAAGTAAAAGATGGTATAGAAGCAGCTGTGCAGAACAATCTTTGTCCAGTTAAAATCAACATGGTAATGCTTAAGGGAATTAATGTTGACGAGATTCCAAACGCTATAGATTTCGCGCAGGAAGTCGGCGCTATACTTCAACTAATTGAGTTTGAACCAATTCAACCGGAAAACTATGCTTACTGGAAAACGTTCCATTACGATCCAGCCCTCATAGAATACTGGTTAAAGAAGAGAGCTGTCTCGATTCAGGAGAATGCTCTCCATAAACGAAAAAGATACATTCTGAAAAAAAACAGTGATCCAGTAATTGTGGAGGTTGTCAAGCCCATGCATAACTCTATATTTTGTCAAAACTGCACGCGCTTACGGGTTACTTCAGATGGGAAGTTGAAACCGTGTCTTCTCAGAAACGATAACCTCGTGAACATTATTGCACTTATCAGGCAAGGCGCAAGTTCAAATGAGTTAGAAGAAGCGTTCAAAGAGGCAGCCAGACTTAGGGAACCGTACTGGAGGGGAGAAAATGGAAAGTGTAGTTAGCTTTTCATCTTGTGGTGAATGGTAATGTTAAAGATAACATATGATGATTTCTCAATAGATGAGATTGTTCAAAAAGTCAAAGCAAAGGAGATTGGCGCCATCGTTTCTTTCATTGGAATTGTTCGCGGGAAATCTAACGGCGTAGATGTTGATAAGTTTGAAGTTCAAGCCCAGAAAGAGATGGCTCTCAAACAAATGGAGAAAATCCGTGCTGAAACTTTTCTAAAATTTGAGGTGAACAAAATAGCAATTGTGCAAAGAATAGGTTCGCTTGAAGTGTCTGAGAACATTCTGCTAATTGTTGTAGGCGCTCCTCATCGTGATGAAGCATTTAAGGCTTGTAGGCATATTCTGACACAGATGAAGAAGATGGGGCCTATATGGGAAAAAGAAGTCTTCAAAGGATAAAATCACGTGGATTGAAGGTGAAAGAATGATAAAGAAACAGGTAGCTTCACGTCAACCTTTGAAGATGGTAGATATATCTGATAAACCTACAGTTAAGAGAATTGCAGAAGCAGAAGGCAAAATCTGGCTGCAACCGGAAACCATCAAAAAAATACGCTCCGAACTAGTTGAAAAAGGAGATATTTTCTCAGCCGCAAACATCGCTGGAATACTCGCGGCAAAGAAAACTCCAGAACTCATACCCTTATGTCACTTAATTCCGTTATCCAGAGTGAACATAATCTTTACGGTTCATGATGAACATGTCACTGCAAAATGCACAGTAGTGGGAGAATGCAAGACAGGAGTAGAAATGGAAGCATTAGTAGGAGTGAGCACCGCATTGTTGACGATATGGGACATGGTAAAACCTCTGGAAAAAACCGAAAAAGGACTGTACCCTCATACAAAGATAGACGGAATAAGAGTTTCAAAGAAGATTAAGGAGAAATCAACGTAATGAGTGAACATGATTTGCATCGTCATGTTAGAGCCAACGCTGCAGTTCTAACCATAAGCGATACTCGAACGAAACAAACTGATGAATCAGGAAAGATAGCACAAGAATTGATCAGCAAGAATGGACACCATGTTCTCGCCTACAGAATAATAAAGAACAATAAGTCCCTGATTCAAACTAATGTAAAAGATGTACTCAAAAATCCTAAAATTCACGTTATTGTGACAATCGGCGGCACTGGCATAAGCAAAAGAGACCTGACCATCGAAGCCATATCAGAATTACTGGACAAAAAAATCGAAGGCTTCGGAGAACTTTTCAGAAACCTGAGTTACCAGGAAATCGGCGAGGCAGCCATCATCAGTCGCGCCACCGCTGGAATCATCGACAGAAAAATTGTCTTCTGTCTTCCAGGATCTAAGAACGCAGTTAAACTAGCCCTCAACAAAGTGATATTGCCAGGACTTGGACACATTATCAGGGAGGCTAACCGATGAAAAAAATGACTCCATTCAAAGAACTGATATCCTACGAAGAAGCTTTGAAACGAATCCTCATATCTGCAAAACCCATTAATCGAACAGAGCTGGTTCCCATAGGAAAAGCTCTCAATAGAGTTCTTGCAGAAGACGTCATTGCAAACATGTCTGTACCGCCTTTTGACAGAGCTGCCATGGACGGTTATGCAGTTAAAGCCGAAGAGACGTTTGATGCTTCTTCGTCTAAATCCAAAGCCTTAGAACTTGTAGAAGTTTTGCATGCCGGAGCATTATCAAACACAATATTAAGCAAAGGAGAATGCATTCAAGTTGCAACTGGCAGCCCCATTCCAAAAGGTGCAGACGCTGTTGTGATGGTGGAATACACTGAGAAAAACGGTGACATCGTTAACGTTTTTAAACCGGTATATCCTGGAGCGAACATTTCGCCGAAGGGAGAAGACATTGAAGAGGGCAAGGTTGTCCTGAAAGTAGGAGAACAGCTTCTTCCTGCTAGAATTGGTGCATTGGCTGCGCTGGGAAAGAAAGAGGTTAAGGTTTACGAGAAACCACAGATTGCGGTGGTTCCAACAGGAACAGAGATTCAAGAAGTTGGATATCCTCTCGAAAAAGGACAAATTTACGATGTGAACTCATACACACTATCCTCTATCATAAGTGAAAACGCAGCCACCCCGATAAAGTGCAAAACGGTTCCAGACACCACTCACGAACTTAGAAACACCGTGAAAAAACTGCTTAAATATGATATTATCATCTTCTCAGGCGGAAGTTCCGTAGGTGAACGTGACCTTCTAATAAACGTAATTCAAGAGTTAGGAACGGTTATCTTTCACGGCATTCAAATAAAACCTGGAAAGCCAACCCTCTTTGCTCTGGTTGATGGAAAACTTGTTTTTGGAATGCCTGGATACCCCACTTCATGCCTACTCAACGCGTACCTGCTGCTGATTCCAGCGATCCGGCAGATGGCAAGATTACAGCTGAAAGTGGAAAAAAATGTGAACGCCAAATTAGCTCAAAGGGTTGTATCCTCGACGGGCAGAACACAGTTTCTTCCAGTGAAGCTAAAGGAAAATCTAGCTTGTCCTGTCTTCAAACAATCGGGAGCAATAACAAGCATGTCAGAAGCCGACGGCTATATAATCTTGCCGATTAACACAGATGTTGTTGAAAAGAATCAAGAGGTAACAGTGTTCTTATTCGACTGATAAAAGGTTCAGCATCCTGGAATTGCCACGCGCAGTTCCTATTCAGAAGCTCGCGCTCTCCATCTCTTCAGTCTTTTCTCAACTTCCTCCTCAAGCAATTCTTTTGAGATGAGATGTCCCCTAACGAAGACTTCATCGTCTATAGCAATGCTCGGAACACTCATCACTTGATAAGTTGATCCTTCACTAAGTCCTTCCTTCGTCGCCATATTTACAACCCTGCATTTGATGCCGTATTTCTGTGAAATTTCAAAAGTGATTATCTTAGCTATAGAACAAACTGAACATGTGGGCAGAGTGAAAACCTTTAGCTCCATACAACTCACGCTCTTCAAACATTAGAGAGAAATGGTTTAAAAATCTTTCATGCACAGCTTGAATATGCAGAAAACGTTTAAATTGATTTGAAGGAAGCATATTAAGTAAGCAGTCTAGAAACGGGGCCCGTAGCTCAGCACGGTTAGAGCGACAGGCTCATAATAATCCATATGAGAGACCTGTTGGTCGAGGGTTCAAGTCCCTCCGGGCCCATCACACTAATGTAATTATTCGGATTTCCATGGATTTTTGCGTTGGTTTGGTAATAGAAGAATCCTCCATAAGCTATAAATACAAAACGGCACTAAGGAATTTTGTGAGGAGAATGGTAGACATCCACTAGGGGAGAAAGGAGAGAAGGGAATAAAACTATTTTCCTACCATCCTCCTCACACATTTCCCATACTTTTGTCATATGTTGCTTTTAAACTTTTTGACCGTATTCTGAATTTAACTCTAGACCTTCCCAAAAACGGTTGATAGTTTAGCCGAATTCTTCCACGATCCTGGTCAATCTCCTTCATGTAGTCTCCGTGAACAAACTTGAGGCACTCCAGCAATTGCTCGAATTCTTCTTACACGAAGATTTCTACACTATTTTTAGCCATTATTTTTTTTTAGTCTCTGAAAAGAGGCATTGACGGCTGCATGTCTGACAGAAATGCTTGTGTGAAACACGCCTCGAATACTTGTTTTGGTGCCTTCTCTCTTGCAGATGCTTTCATGAAGAGTTTTGCCTCTTTCGTAGCAGCTTCTACAGGCTCCTTCCCAAATGGTGCAATTCTTTTCGTAGAATTCGGTTCGCGATCACTCCCAAGTTTCCTGTGCTGTTCACGCGAGTGTTCCCTTCATTTCTTAGCAGCTTTAAGATCTTCTGCATAGCGGTCAACACTATTGTAAATGATTGAGGTACGCGCGCTCACAGCCTTGCAACGTTCTTCAAATTCGGAGCTATAGGCTTGGCTCTATCGACTTTTGCCCATCACAAAATCGTTGGACATACAAACTAATAAGACAGCTCCGTTTGCTCAAAAGGGTTTTAACCCTTATTCAGAAAACGGATATTGTTCAAGCCATGTACCTTGGGATTACGTTTGTTGCTTCGTTTCAAGAGTATATGGTCCTTTTGTAAGCTTCTCTGCTTTCTGTCTCTTCACTAGAACTGT
Source organism: Candidatus Bathyarchaeota archaeon (assembly GCA_030672475.1). Classification (GTDB taxonomy): domain Archaea; phylum Thermoproteota; class Bathyarchaeia; order Bathyarchaeales; family Bathycorpusculaceae; genus SOJA01. Next base: position 7,570 of record DAOVGI010000030.1, on the reverse strand, counting down.
GTCTTCTATGCGTATGCCTCCAAGATGTGCAATGTATATGCCAGGCTCGACAGTCACAACGTTTCCAACTGTTAGCGCATCTTTACTTTCTCGGTTCAGTGTAGGCGGTTCATGAACCTCTAAGCCTACGCCGTGTCCTAAGCCGTGGACAAAATACTTGCCGTAACCTGCGTCCTCAATCACTTTTCTTGCAATTGCGTCTACGTCTTTCGCCTTTACTTTGGATTTCACAACTCGGCAAGCTTTCTCTTGGGCTAGCCTGACAATTTCATAGATTTCCTTCTGCTTCGCTGAAGGCTTTCCAACTACCATTGTTCGTGTCATATCTGAACAATAATGTTGATAGTTTGCTCCTATGTCGACTACAACCAGGTCTCCTTTCTTCATTTTTCGTTCGGTGCAGCCTCCATGTGGAAAAGCTGAACGGACGCCTGATGCTACAATAGTTTCGAAGGCTGTTCCCCAAGAACCTCTTCTGCGCATAGCATATTCAATCTCTGCGGCAACTTCATATTCCCTTACACCCGGTTTGATTGCTTCATAAGCCGTTTCCATGCCTATGCTTGTCAATTCTCCAGCTTCTCGCATGAGTTCAAGCTCTCCCTCATCTTTTACTCTGCGAAGCACTCTCACAGCTTCGTTCTCGATTTTGACTTTAGTTGTTTCTCTCAAAGCTTTGGTAAGTTTTAGGTAGCCTGCGACATGTGGAACACCCGCAATTGTGTCTAAGCCGAGTTTCTTAACTTCTAAGGCTTTGACTTTCTTTGCTATTTTAGTCCCCAAGTCTTCGCCGCGCTTAACTAGTTCAACTTTGAAGTCTTTGGCTTCAGCTTTGACTTGTTGATAGTTGACACTGTAAACATAGATTACACTTCTACCATTTTTTGAAATCAGTATGCATGGTGCCCCTGGAAAACCCATGAAATACAAGAGATTTGCTTCATTAGTTATTAGAAAACCGTCGAAACCTTTTTTCTCGAAGACTACTTGCTTTAGAGCTTCGATTCTTTTCAAATTATTCACCTAGAAAGAAGCTTTTGCAGAGTCTTAACCTAAATCTTTTTTGCTTCTGCTAGTTGAAATCTTGTCTTTTCAATTGTAGCATTAAGCCAACATTCCAAGAATAATTGTGGCATAAGTCAAGATTACTCCCCCAGCCACAACTGAGCCGATTTGTCCACCTACATTTGTTGCCATAGCATGTGGCAAAAGCCAATTGCCTGAATCTTCTTCTCTTCCAATCCTGTGGGCCGTTCTTGCAGCCATTGGAAATGCAGAGATCCCGCAAGCTCCAATTAGCGGATTTACTTTTCCTTTCGTTATGATACATGCAAGTTTGGCGAAAAGGATTCCGCAGGTTATAGCGGAGACAAAAGCCACCAAGCCTAGGCCAAAAACTATGAGCGTGTCAATGACTAGAAAGTTTTCCGCATTCATCGTTCCACCAATTACTATCCCCAAGAGCAACGTTGTCACGTTTGCAATTTCATTTTCAGCGGAGTTTGCAAGCCTTCTGACGACACCGCTCTCCTTGAGCAGATTACCAAGCATTAGGCTGCCCATCAGTGGCATTCCTAAGGGAGCAACTATACCTGTCACGATTGTCACAACTATTGGAAATATTATTCGAATGACTTTAGAGTACGCTTGAGGTTTGTACTCCATTTTGATACGCCTCTCCTTGCGTGTTGTCAATACTTTGCAGATTGGGATCTGAAGTAATGGTACGAGTGCCATGTAGGAGTATGCGCAAACAGCGACTGGCCCCAGAAGGGCTGGAGCAAACTTTGATGTTACGTAAATGGCTGTGGGTCCGTCCATGGCTCCAATTATGCCTATGCTCGCTGCTTCTAATGGTTCGAAACCGATCGCCAATGCAGAGAGTAAAGCTGCGAAAATCCCTAGTTGTCCGGCAGCGGCAAAGATTAGAAACCAAGGTCGTTCAATCAGGGCTCCGAAGTCCATCATGGCTCCTATTCCTACAAATAATAAGCATGGAAATAAGTCGTTCAAGACGCCGTACTTGTATATCCACCAAAGAAGACCTTCATTTTCAGCCATTAACCCTGAAAACGGTATATTGATCATTAACGCTCCGAAGCCTATGGGAATCAGCAAAAGAGGTTCATATCTCTTCTTTATGGCTAAGTAAATGAATAGGCATCCAATGGCAATCATCACAATATTGCCAAAAGGGAAGGGTAAAAGAGGTTCCGACATCTATTTTTTCACGTTCCTGATTGTTACTTCATATTCTTCACCGTTGAGAGTGACTCTGAATCTTCTTCCACGCATCTCAGCTTCTAATGGAAGTTCATCTGAAGTAAATTCTGGTTTCGCTTGGCCACTTAGGAGCTTTTTTGTTTCCTCCGGAAACAGTGCGTAGGAGATCACGTCTTCTTCTTTTGTTAACAGTTTTAACTCTTCAAGTTCATCCTTGCATTTTTTGTACATGGGTTTAAGAAGGTCTGCTGGTCTACAGTCTATTATTTCATCACGCCAGCTGGAGCCTAGAATCTTCTTGTAGATTTCTCTCGAAATTTCAGCTGGTGGTTTCCCATACATTCCTTTGACATAATTTTTCGCTTCTTCTATTATGCGTTTATATCTTCCGAAAAGAACGTTCATGACTGCTTGCACTCCAACTATCTGGCTTGTTGGAGTAACCAGTGGTGGCCAACCAAGGTCTTCTTGAACTCTATGGGTCTCCTCTAAAACCTCATAGTATTTGTCCACTGCACCGAATCGTTCAAGCTGGATTATGAGGTTTGAAAGCATTCCACCTGGTATTTGATGCACTATTACGGAGGGGTCAACTTTCATCGCTTGTTCTCTGTGTAAGTGCCTATATTTGTCCCACACTTTCAGGAAATGTTTTCTGCATTCCATCAAAAGCTCAAGGCTGTAGCCAGTGTCGTAGGGTGTGTCTTTGAGAGCAGCTACGATGGATTCTGTTGGTGGGTGTCCAGCGCCGCCTGAGATCGGTGAAATGGCGCAGTCTAATATGTCTACGCCAGCTTCGCATGCTTTCATGTATGATAGCATGGTCATTCCAGAAGTTGTGTGTGAGTGCAGGCCTATTGGCACGTTTATTCCCTCTTCTTTGCAGGCGTGAATTATTTGGTAGGCTTTAAATGGTGAAACCATTCCAGCCATGTCCTTAAGGTAGAGAGAATTGCACCCCATTTCTTCAAGTTTCTTGAAATTCTTCACATAATATTCGATTGTGTGAACTGGAGAAATCGTGTAGCACAGGCTTCCCTGAGCGTGAGCTCCTACCTTTTTGACAGTTTCTATTGGTACCTTCATGTTTCTCAGGTCATTTAAGGCATCGAATATCCTGAAGTAGTCGACGCCGTCTTTATGGGCGTATTCTATGAATTTCTGAACCACATCGTCGGGGAAGTTGCGGTATGCCACTATGTTCATGGCTCTTTCAAGCATCTGCATTGGAGTGTTGGGCATATGCTCCTTTAGTGTTGTAAGGCGTCTCCAAGGATCTTCAGCCAAGTATCTGAGGCAGACATCGAAAGTTGCTCCTCCCCAAACCTCCAACGCGAAAAATCCTATCTGATCCATTGTTTTCGTTATTGGAAGCATATCCTCAGTTCTCATACGAGTTGCAAGCAGCGACTGGTGAGCGTCCCTGAAGATAAGATCAGTTATTTGCACCATGAAAAATCACCTTTTCTGTATTTCCTCAACTTTTTGCCCAAGCTCTTTTAGGCTCGAGTTCAACTCGTCTATTTTCCCTTCAAGTTCACTCATTTTCTCCAAGACTAATTCTAGGGTTCCGGGAAGTTCAGCTGTTGGAACTGTTCTGGCTAGGCAAGGTTTGGCAAGGTAGACTGCAATTGCCGCTGACAGAGCGGCTGCTTCTTTCTTGCTAATTTTGGTTGCTATTTTTCTACCCCCTCATTGACGCTCTCATGAAGCTTTGTCACTTTCATAATTGGTTTGTTGCATGTTGAGCAGCAAATCGTGATTATGTCAAGATTCGGATTTATTCTGGAAAATGCCTTTCCTTGTCTGTAGCATTCATGAACGTCCACAATTCGCCTACGCTCAGGGCAGTAGAGTCTGCAACCGATATTTTTCATGATTTTCACAACTCTAGTTAATTATGACTAAGGCGTCACCATCTTCCACGGAATCACCTTCTGACACTTTTATTTCTTTGACAACCCCGGACACTGTGCTTTCAATAGCATTCTCCATTTTCATGGTTTCCAACACAACGACTATGCTCCCTTTTCGTATTCTGTCTCCAACATTTATCGGCACTTTTACAACAGTCCCTTGCATTGGCGCTTTTATGACTCCCTTTGCCTCTTCTACAGTTTCCCTCACGGACAAGCCATAATCCTCTACAATTAAAGAATGCGCCTCTCTGGCATTCCTGATTTTTTCAACTTCAACCTTATATTCTACATCTCCCACAACCACTTTAAGTTCTTCACCAACCTGCGAGGGAAGCTTAATTTCTTCAAGTTCTTTTCCAACAGTTCCTAAATCTTCAATCTTCACATCATGCTCTTCGCCATTAAGCTTCATTCTAAAAGTTACGGTTATACCCTGTTTAGCTTCGCTTGGCTCTGCTTTTCCGGATACATTCTCCTTGTCTTCCCTCACCATCCCCTCCTTAAAGAGTCTTTTTAAAGCGACAGACGCCAGTGCAACCACGCCTAAGACGGAGAAAACACTAATCACACCGATCAATGTTATGAGCAGACCAAACTCTAAGCTCATCGAATAATCCTCTGTTATATTACCAAAATGATGCTATTTAAGCACGGTAATTAATAGGTTTTGCAGCATCAGCTGCTTGAGAGCCTTGAAAGATGCGTCGCGGTATTATGCTCGCAGAGAAACATCTCCAACGAAAACACGCCGTATAGTGCCATCTTCAAGCCTCAGAATCAAAACCCCCTCATGATCAACATTTAATGCTAAACCACTTATATTTTCAGCTCGACCAGTCACTTCTACATGACGACCGAGAAAAGCAGCCTTTTTTTTCCATTCCTCCAGAATGGAAGTGAATCCTTCCTTTGTAAATAGCTCATAAAGAGCTTCCAGCCTTTCAAGTAGAGCTCCAAACAGTTTTTCCAGATGAACTTTTCGACCAAGCTCGTTTTCAAGTGAAGTGGCAGTTTTCTTCAGCTGCTCTGGAAAGCTTTTGGCTGCATCGAAGTTCGCGTTGACGCCTATACCTACTACCACGAAGCTGACAGCTTCACCCGTCGTATTCATCTCAAGGAGTATGCCGCAGATTTTCCGTCCATTCACTAGCACATCATTAGGCCACTTAGTCTCCACGTCTAGGTTGAAATTCTCCTGCAGGACCTTGGCTACAGCCAATCCAGCAACAAACGTGAGTTTAACGGTTTCTGCTGGACTCAGCTTAGGTCTAAGAATCAAGGAAAACCACAAACCGCCACTTGGAGAAATCCATTTTTTGCCTGATCTTCCTCGTCCTGCTGTTTGAGTTTCAGCGATTACAACTGTTCCTTCGCGTGCGCCGTATGTAGCCAGTTTCTCAGCCCACTTGTTTGTTGAGTCAACGCTGTGGGAAAAAAGAATGCTTCTTCCGAAACGTTTCGTGCATAAGTTGTCTTGAATTCGGTTCATCTTCAACTTTGTTGGCATATGTATCCGCCACCGCAGATTTTCGCAAAGGTCAATAATTCTAGCTTGGAAGTTGAAAAACTTCCAGGAAAGCAACGAAACTGCAATTTAAGTCATATTTGCTTCACTTTTAATTCTTGGCATTATGAGAGTTCAGACAGATAAATTAATATATTTATCTCTGTAGTTCTTTTAATTCCATTGAGAATAGGAGGAAAATGTTTTGCATGGTTATGCTGGTCGAATTCTTCACATAGATTTAACAACGGGCGAAAACCATGTTGAGCCCTTAAATGAGGAATATGCAAGAAAATACATAGGTGGAATAGGTTTAGGAATCCGGCTATTGCTGGATCATTCTAGACCTGGCGTGGACCCATTCAGTCCAGAAAATCCGCTGATTCTAACCACAGGGCCAATATCAGGTACTATGTGGCCTACTGGCGGAAATGGACATGCCTTCGTTTCAAAATCACCCCAAAGCTTCGGACTCGGCGAATCCAAATCTCACGGTTCCTTTGGAACAGAACTGAAAAGAGCGGGGTATGACGCTGTTATCTTTAAAGGCAAAGCTGAGAAACTCGTTTATGTATGGATTGACGACGATTCAGTACAGCTTTTGGATGCATCACATTTGAAGGGTAAGTCGCCAGCTGAAACAGAAGATATTATACGAGAAGAGTTAGGCGACTACTATATTCGTGTCGCATCAATAGGCCAAGCTGGAGAAAAGCTTGTTCGCTTAGCATGCATCATCAACGAGAAAACTAGAGCTGCTGGAAGAACCGGAATGGGCGCTGTTATGGGTTCAAAGAATCTCAAAGCGATTGCTGTCCGTGGAACTCTTGACGTTGCTCCAGCAAAACCGGACGAGTTTATGGAATTTGTGAAAGAATTCCACGAAAGAATGAAAGGCCCAGCTACACAGAAGTATAGAACTCTTGGCACTCCAGCAAACGTGCTGGTGCACAATTCTCTAGCTTGTATGCCTACCCGGAACTACAATAATGCTTGTTTTGAAGGAGCAGAAAAAGTAAGCGGAGAAAACCTCAACGAGAGATTCGTTGCAAAAATAATAGGATGCAGCTCTTGTGCAATGCGATGTGAACATATGTGCGTTGTTCAGGAAGGCCCGTACAAAGGAACAATGACTAGAATGGAATATGAAACATTATGGGCTATGGGACCGTACTGCGGAGTAGATCGTTTGGATGCTATCATAAAGGGAATGAGCCTCTGCAACTATTATGGAATAGACGCCATCGGTGCAGGAGTCATAGCTGGTTTCGCTATGGACTGCTACGAAAATGGAATATTAACGGAGAAAGACCTAGGCGGAATAGATGCCCGATTTGGTAATCATGAAGCCATGCTTCAGATTATTGAGAAAATCGGCAGACGTGAAGGCGTAGGTGACATACTGGCCGAAGGAGTGAAGATAGCTGGAGAAAAGATTGGCAAAGGAGCGGAGAAACTGGCACAGCACATTAAAGGAGTTGAGGTTACGGGTTACGATCTTAGATGCTTAAAAACGGCTGCATTAGGCTTCGCCGTTTCCTTCCGTGGGGCAGACCATAATAGACATGGCGCCTACAGTTTCGACGTGAAAGGGAAAGTCGATCGATTTACCGTTGAGAAAGGCAGAGGAAAGATGGTCAAAGACATGGAAGATCAGTACACATTAATTGATTCGTTAATAGTTTGCAAGTTTTCAAGAGGCACATACTACAAAGGATTTGAAGATATGGCTAAGCTTTACAGTCTGGTTACAGGATTTGAGGTGACAGCAGAGGATCTGAGGCTGGCTGGTGAGAGAATAAATAATATTGCCAGACTCTTTAACGTTAGAGAAGGTTTGGGCAGGAAGGATGACACGTTGCCATACAAGGTTATGCACCTTCCAGTCCCAGATGAAGGCCCATCAAAAGGAGCTTACGTCACC
>DAOVGI010000015.1 GCA_030672475.1 Candidatus Bathyarchaeota archaeon | reverse complement strand
AACTGTCTTTCCGTTAGAACATTATGCGCTCTTGACAAAATTTCAAGGCACACTTCCTTAAAAACTAGGTCGGCGCACCCCGATTTTGCGTCGTCAACTAATTCTTTGCAAGCTTGAAGGATTTGTTCATTCAAAGCAATTCCACCCTGCAATCAAATAGCTATACCTCAAAACATTAAAACTCTTATGAATTCTAAGTCTGTATTCATGCTTCACATCAGAGTTTTAATAATGTATGCTATTCTGTAACCCATTCGTATTCGGCGTCGGGATAATACTTCAAAAAATTATCTTGAATGTAACTCGGTTGAACTTGTTCTGTAACATGAAAACGCAACCTTCCCGAAACAGTCAACAACCCAACTCTGGACGTGTCACATTTGGCTTCTAAGAGATATTCTTCATCTTTCTCCCATTCGTCATTGGGGATTGCGAGCCACTTATAGTTTCCTTTATACCTTTTGAGTTGAGCAAAGCCATGCCTTTTATTAAAAGCTCTTGAGAGAGTCGGTTCAGCTTCAATTATATGTAATAAGTTACTTCGAGTCTGCAAAAACAACAAATCCGGTCTCCTTAAACGTCTGGAGACTGGTTCCAGATGCCACATACAGCCATGGTCACACCAGTATCGACGAAAATATCTAAGAACTGCCTCTGTTATCGTTCTTTCATCCATCTATCTTTCCTTCAACGATTTTGCGACTACTAGCTGTTCTCACACTCCCTACCTCATTTCAACATATAAAAATATTTGACGTTTTTCATGTTTATAGGTATCCCAGGTCTATTTACAATCAGCGCGCGCTAGCCTAACAAGCAACTTCTAAATCACCTAAAAAACGTATTTGAAAGATACAAGGATTCCATAAGCCATCTTCCAGAACACATTGAACAGATTCAAAGTCAATGGACAGATATTCTCAGTAAAGAGTGATTACTCAAGAAAGCGTGCGCAGTTGTGTTTATCTAACAAGTGCCAAACTCCATTGGCAATAGTTATAGTGCGCGTCTAGAGGCAAATAGTCACTAATACATCTGTGCAACAATTGGTCTAAATATCTTTAAGAGACAGGACTGTGTTCAATTTTACAATGGCACACACGCGCAAATATAAATGGGGTATGAAAATGGAAAACGATTGGAGATATATTTCCAAAGAATTAGAGGGAGACGGTGTCAACAGACCTGATAAAATCATTGATGCACTACTAAATGAAAAAGACAAGAACAATGTTCGTGTGTATGGGGAAAAAGAGCACTGGTGGAAGTTTCTCGCAGAAGAATTTTCGCATAAATCTGTTGAGGAGTTGAAACAAGGCGCAGAAAACATTGAGAAAGTATTTAGAGATCAAGATCAAAGAGCGGTAAAGTATTGTGATTTGCTGAATCTGGAAAATCCTCTAATTCCTCACATAAAAGGGCCCGGCCTGGACACCCTTCGTAAGGTTGAACCAGTGTTCGTTACATGGGCTTACGAATTCAGATGGATATACATAGATGGCGAAAGCCTATGCCTGAAAGAACACCAACCTGGTTTGACACTGAACACCATAAAACGATACGTAAAATTGGGGGAGATCAAAGAAGAGAATAATGAGCTTTTCAGATCCGCTGCATTTACGCGCTCGGTAAAAGACGGAACCATTGAAAAATACAGTAGTGATAGATTACCAGTTAATTGGCCATAAGCACAAAGCGCGCTGTGCTGTTTAGTTCTGTTAAATCTTCGAGGAAAGTCAAAACCGACCAACTAAGAACAAGAAGTATACCAGCAATCCCTGCCCAAATAATAGCAGAGATGTCGGCAAACGGAGCCGAAATAATGCTTGGCTACTGGTTTAAAGGCTCCTGCAAGTCCTGTATCACACTAAGCGAGCGCTCATAAATAGCCTGTGTTGGGTCATGCTATAATTAATCAGTATTTGCATACACGGTTCTATCATCCATATTTTTTCCAGATACGATTCAGTTTCTTTTCTTGTTCTTCCAAAGTGGTTTCTTCAAGTAATCGGTTTATGTCGTTTTCGAATTCCAAACGTTCCTCAGAAACTTTGATGTTCACCAGTTTGACGCCGATGTTTCTGAACATCTTGGGATAATCTCTGTTCTTACTCTTGCTTTGTCTGTTGACAGCCAAGAAGAAACTTAAATTCTCACGATAGACAAGTCGAAGATCGTTAAGACTCATATAGGCTCTACTCATTTGGCTCCAATATGTTCCTTCGCTTGTCGTGTCGCCCACGTATTTACATTCTACTATCGCCAATTCAAGGGAACATTCTGAAGCATATAGTAGAGAGCGCGCCATTAATACCAAATCAGGTTGCCACTCGGCTGAAAATCCTATCAGATGCGGGTGACTCACCACTTCTACTCTAAACTCTGCTTTTGCTTTGGCTACTACGCCCTCTATGATTTTCCTAACTTCGAGCTCGAACTCTTCTCCTTTTTTAGCTGAACTTTTCATCCTTTTCGCAGCACATGTAACATTAGCAAAGTATTTATGAACTTCTGTCCAGCGCGCGCGCTTGGTTGATTACGATGGACAAGAATGGGCTATACCATAGCGCGCGTAACACGAGTTATGCACACTTTCCGTTTAATAAACTATAAGAGGATTGTTTCTATTAGAGTAGTGGAGTGGTCTGGATATGACGTGGTTTGTTATGTGTCCCAAATGGCAGAGCCAGGATCATGTTAATAAACCTCATGCTTGGTCTTTATCGAGAGAAAATCTTGACAGGATAGGAAATCGCTACTTTGACCCACTAGTAGAATGTATCGTTTGTGGCAACAAGTTTAGTCTCCAGCAAGGTGTGAAGGAGGCTTTTTCGTCTGACAACCCGTTCATAATCAACGAGATTCAGTTCAATGCACGTGAAGACGGAAAGGCCGAAATAGCAATCGGACAGTTGAAAACCATAAAATTCTCTGACCCCTTTGAGGATACACCCAAAATCTATTTGACCCCTTATGCGAAACCAGTCGCTGCAGTGCCTGGTCGAGTTACGAATTCCCAATTCAGCATTTTCAGTAGTGATTCTGGAACAGAAGGTCAAGCTAGGGAAATCGGTTAGACCGCCTATGGAAACCGCAAGTGTGCCGAAATTCCCATGTGGAGAAAACTACTCGCAAGTTCAAAAGAACATCAGTTGGGACAAGATTTCCGGCAAGAAGTAGTTGACCTCGAATCTGCTTTTGAAGTATTCGTTGGTAAATATTTGGGGAAGAATCTGAAGAACAAGCTCAGAGATGAACTCATTAATTGGATGCTCAAGTTCAGCATAGAGGAACAGTTGAAAGCAGGGTTTATAGCATTAACAGGCAAACCTTTGCACGAGCTAGAGCCAAAAGCCTACATAAGATGGCAGAAAAGCGTTAAGGAACTGAGGGACCACATCGTTCACCGAGGTGTCTCTGTTACTGATGGCCAAGCTCGAGAGGCACGAGAAGCAACTTTCGACCTCATAACCAGAATAGACCCTACCACAATTAACTACTTCTGAATTCAGATGAGAAAACTAAGGTCATACGGACCTAACGTCACCTATGGAACTGCAACAATCAAAAGCAAGAGCAATTGAGCGCGTGCGGGTTATTACATGGTCAGCATAGCCCGGTTTTTCCTCTTCCAATCTTAACGCCGCAGATTTTGCAACGTCGAAGAGACGTGCACAACATAGAAAAAAGGAGGATTGCGGGAGATAACCCGAAAAAAATTCGGAAACAGATATCACTTGTTCCATGTTTTCTTTAGGCATTTCTTTCTGTAGACTATGACTGCTAGCAGTGTTGCCATCATGAATAGTGGTAGAATAAGGAATGATGGAAATTCCGGAATGACAGCAATGTAGGCTGGGTTTATGCTCGCGTCCGGATCTGCTGATATTGAAACTTCGAGGATGCCCTCTTCATGGGCTTGGATAGTTACTTGCGTCAACCCTTCGGCAATGATTGTGGCGTTTTGCACTTCGCAGTTTCCACTCATCAAGGTTACATTTACTTTATCACATGTCGGGTGAGCTACAAGCAGGTATATAGTTCCGGCGGTGGCTGCGTTAATTTCAACGATTGTCTGACCTTCTTCAACTAACACTATGCTATCCGAAGACACTACGTCTCCAGGAATGCTATCAATGGCGTTTTGGAAAGCATCAGCAAGATCGTTTGGAACTCTAACACAATCCCCCAATAGAGTTGTGACGTTTTGGTATTCCCAGTGTGTTGTCCAGTTGACAGCGTTTTTCAGAAGAGTCTCAGCGACAGCCTCGTCGCAGGCTTCTGGTTCAACACTGAAGTAGACTGAACGGTAGCCATTTTCATCCCAATACTTGTCATGTGTTACAATTCCGGCAGTGTAATTCTCTGAACAGGCTATCAGCTTGACCGGGAGAAGCTGGAGCAGCCTTGTGAAGTCAATATTTTGAGCTATTGTTTTCGGTTGGGGCAGATTGAGTTCGTGGAAATCGAAAGTTGCGTTGAAGGATGTTCCTGAAATGCTCCCTGAGATTATGGAACAGTAGATTCTTTCCAATGCCCATACTAACGAGTCCCTAATTCGCAAGGAGTTTCCAACTGATATGAGCCTGTCTGTCACATTCTCAGCTAGTTGTGTGAATCTGTTGATAGTTTCTTCGGCCAGTGGAAGGGTTTTGTTGGACTTGGCCCATGCATCATAAGCGATATGTCTCGCCATCGCCAGTTGCCACCCGATCTGTGTATATGAGCTAAAGCCAAACTCGTTGTAAACTGATGGGGTTGGTAGGTCAAAGGGCAAACTAACACCTTCCAAAATGGAGTGGTCAGCCCCTATGGTGGTAGCGTCTAGTGAGCTGTTAAGTGGGACAAAAGGTATCTGCATCGGCAAAGAGCCTACAGCCAATCCAACTAACTCTGTAGGAGGATTCAACGCAAGAGCTTGTGCAACCTGATCTCTAAGGTATTCCCATAATGCCAATTGAGGCATTCCGAGCATTGCTGCCACAGTTTTTTCGTCTAATATGTCGAGATCTTCCACGCTGTTGCCTACGTGGCCCCTTGCACCAACCTTGTAGTGCTCATTTGATTCGGGACCAAGCCAAACAACCCAATCACTCAACGTGCCCCTAGTAGCCAAAAATCCGGCATGATGCTGTTTGGTGTAGTTTATCAGAACTCGCTGCATGGTCTGATCGTCGACCTCAATATCGTTGAGATCCCAGTTCCAGAAACCGGGATCGTCTGTGATATTCAATCCAAACCTAAGGTTGCTAAGAATTATGACGTGAGGCTCAAAACCTCCTTCGCTTTGATTTTTTAGGAGACTGTCAAGATTTTGGCCAGGCCATGCAATGCTTAGATTGTAATGTTTTCCAAGGAGTTCCCAGTGGTGAAACGGGATCATGCCGTTTTCTTTCAACGCACTAGCAATTCTAGTCCTTGAAAATAGCCCTTCTTTGAAACTTGTGGGTAATCCATAATTTTGAGCGATTTCAGAGTTGTTCTTGAGAAGTTGAAAATCCTCTTTAAGAAGCCACAACTTGACCCATGGGTCAACAATCAAAACCCTTGTCGAACTAGCCTTGTCAACAACGTAGTAGAAACCCATAGGTGAAGTGAAGCTCTTGTCATCTACGTCCGTTGCGTTTGCTCTAAATTGGACATAGCTTCCTAAGCCCTGGGATGGAATAGTGGAGTTGTAAACTCCAAAAGCTGGATATCCAACACCAATATCGGGGGGATCTACGGGAAGTGGCGTGCCGTCAATGAAGTTGGATATGGTCTCCCTTGCCTGATTAATTTCAGAAAAGAGCCTTGTCGCTTCAGCCATGAGCGGGTCCTCTTTTATGGGGTGTTTACTCCAGGGGTTTTCGTCCACTTTATACTCAAATTTGATCCCATCGGTCTGAAATCCATTTTCATCAAAAGCAATAATTAGAGAAGCAAAGAGATCGTCTTGACCAAGAACCCAACCTTGTGGTCCCAGTCCGTAAGTTTCGTTGAGTAGCTCTGGGTCTTCCAACAAGGAGTATGCAGTTGCAATAACTATAGGTGGCAGGTTAGTCATGGGTGGGTCCTCAGACACACTGTAGCTGCCTGAACCCTCTTCTTGCCCGTCAACTACTAGATGGTATTCGACAGTTGAAGAAATGTATATGTCCCAATTGTTGAGCGGGCCAAGATTCTCCCAACTGTTGGCTGGCAATCCGTGAATACACGTTATGAACCAATTAGGTTGTCCTGTTGGAGCAAGATGTAAAGTGCGAGTTATCTCCCGATCCCATGGATACTCCATAATTGGGCCTTCGACCAGAACATCAATGTTAGCAGTCACTTCGAGTGACATTGATGAAAACTCCCCAGTTACCTCTGCTAGAATTAGCGCTGGTCGCCAAGAAGAAACATCCTGTGGAACTCTCGTTAGTGATGCAGACACACTCTGAGTTGTGGATATGAACATGAAATTATCAGAACGACTCGTATAAGTTGAAGAAGAAAGTAGAAGTGTTGATAAGGGAACCAGAAGAATCATCACTAGCACAACTTTTCTTCTCATACCACATCATTCATCACATCTTCTGCTTAAAGTATTATGTCTTGTGAAAGAATCTTCTATGTCTTAGCGCGCGCGATATTAATTCAGAGACTTGAAGCATGCATGTTCCTTTTGAGATCACTTGGATTTTAGTTTGGCTACAAGATCATCAAGAGACTGATAACTGATAAGTCTGTCTCTATCTTTGGCTGGAATGTATATGTCTATCTCTTCCGTGTTCTTGAATAGCTTCTGAAACTTTATTATCTGCTCTGGTGTCAAATAGAAAATGTGTTTGATCTCAGCTTTTTCTCTTATGGCAACTAGAAGATAGTAGTTGCGGGGCTCTCTTTCATTGATGTAATGTATGATTTTCCTAGCTCCTCTTATACTCACATTTCTTACTGAGCTTTTTATCTGGAGATCATAATATCTTGTGGGTTCACCATGTCTTTCCATTCTTAGTATGGCATCAATACCTATGTCTATGACAGGAACATACAAGTCTAAACCCATTGCAATGAGTTCTGAAATAACTTGGAACTCTGCTATTTTTCCCCTATCTATCTTTGAAAGACTACCAAGCAAGTTTATCACTTAACGTTGCAGATGCACATTTTGGGTTTAAGTATTTTTTCTGCATGCAATACTAGATCGTTTCGCGCGCGCTCATGAGTATGTGCATAAAAATGAGGGGTATGGTAGGCGATATCGCCACTTTATGAGGAATAAGCCCTTTTCTATCCATGTTGTGCGCGCGCAAGGTTGGTAATCTTTTCAAACCTCAAAAACTATATAAAAGTAGAGAAGGGAGACTACACAAAGGTTGCCGACTAGAATGGAAAAGAGTATTTAAAGGCAAAAACAAGAGTGGCTGTGAAGAACTTACTGAGCAAAGCCATAGATGGAAAAGCGAGCTATACCGAAATAGAACAACTATCAATAGATGTCATAAACCATGCTGAGATTGTTCACACTTTACAGTCCACGCGCACAACGAACTCGGTTTGAGTGACGTATGGTCAGAATACATTCAGTCAAAGAGATTAACAGGAAAAAGTTAAGAGAATTATTCCGGCAACGAGGCCACTCGATCCTTACTCCGCATTTCACAAAGGTTGTCCAAGAGATTCTTGAAGGTAAGCGCAAAGAAATGGAGGTGCATCAATGCAAATGTGGAGAACTAATGATACTTTCAACCACTCACGCAGAGACGCTTAGTAAAAAGCACAAAACTGATGATATTCCATGCAAAGTGTGTGGTAGAAGAGAAGAACAAATACTCGACATGAGCGTAGTCAGACGGTTTGAGGAAATCACAGATTTTCTTAATGAACGTTATGTTTTCACAACAAAATCGGCTTCGATATTGAAACCCAAAGATGTAAAAACACTTGACAAAATGGCGTTGGGCCTTTTCCCAACATATACTCATGCAGAAATGCTAGTTGGATATTCTGATTTTATGGATGTGCTTGTTGAGCATTTCCCAAAAAGAACTATCAAACACAAAGCTATTATCGATAATCTCTTTGACAAAGCAAAAACAAAGAACGCACAAGAATTTGATCGATTGTATTACGATCTGTTGAACTGGGAAGAATCTCACAAGACGGAGCTAAATATCTTTAGCAAGCAAGATATCTTATCGTTAATACTTTCAAAACAAGGTATGAGTTTTCTTGAGGAGGACCTTGAGAATCAGAAAGAGATAGACGTAGAGATGGCGAGAATTCAGCTTGAACTTTCCACTTATAAAGATACTGTTGAGATAAAAGCGTATCTTGATATTCTAGCTAATATTTTGAACATAATGAATGGAAAGAGAATTTCAGCGGATCCATTCAAAGCTCTTAGATTACCACCTTTGAAACGTGGTGGTAAAGATAGGACAATAAGGAGTCTAGCAAGCAAATTGGAGTATTTAGAAGGTAAACTTCCTTTCAGTATTGCAAACATTTACAGCACTCATCTTAGAAATGCAGTAGCGCATAATGAATATGAAATTCCGGCAAAAGAAAGAAAGATAGTCTTAACAAGATATTCAGAAACATTTACTTTTAACGAATTCAGGACAACTTTCGGCGAACTCAAAGACTTACACTTCGCAATAACCAGTTATCTTGCAGATTATCACGTAGCTAAGTTGCGCCTAGAAGTTGGAAATCAGGGAATGGGTGCTCTGTTGATTGGCTATACAGATTTTTTCTTGGAGGAAGGGAAACTTCGTCCGAAGATACCTTGCGATGCTCGCTTGAATATCTATCAGTATTGGGACTTCGTAACTTTCGAAAAAGGACAACGTATATTTCCAGCATTCAAAATAAGAATCGAGGAGAGAGGAGAAACCTTACTTGTAGATTTTGGAAAAAATGGCGCACAGTATTACTTTAAAAAGATACCAAGACTTGTGGAGTGGCTTGAACAATTAATCCTCACAGGTCGTTTGTGCGTAACACTGTCTACCATAGCTCCGATTCTCCCGAAATTCGCTAAGAAAGCAATTTTTAGAGTGCCCGTTGGAAAGATAATGGACGTATATATTCTTGACATTGACGAAAAAACGATGAATGTCTCTTCTGAACTGATAAAGGAAATAATCAATTTTTTAAAGTGAGCGCTGAAAAATTTAGCGCACGCTTATGTTTTTATGATTTGTGGAAGATAATTTTGACCAACTCGGTGTTAGAAAAATGGGGAATTTTGTTTCGTCTACTCCCTTTTTGGATAATAGCGTTGGATTAGACTTCTTATGAATTCTAAATCTATATTCAGAGTTCCAAAGTTGTCTCCTCTTTTTTGAACAGCCTTATTCCATCAAAGTCGCAGACGTATTCAAAACCTTCCTCTATGGGCTGACATGCTTCTTTGACCGTTTTGGCGATTCCGGATACATACTCGCGCGCGCTTTTGCAACTTGTTTTCAGATAGTTCTTTGGGAAGTTAGAACGAAGTGAGTTCTGTGCATTGAACGCCTCTAATTGAATCGTGAACATCTTAGTGCGCGGTGTGCATGGAATATTTCAATTGCTGGTGGGGTTCAAATCCCTCGTTGCATGGGATGATCTACATGTGCATTATGAAAAA
>DAOVGI010000018.1 GCA_030672475.1 Candidatus Bathyarchaeota archaeon | reverse complement strand
TTGAAGCAATAACACACGAAAAGAAGTCTATCTACGGTGTTCAAGCTCACATCGAAAGAGCATCACATGAAAAACCTGATGGCTGGCAGATTCTTGAAAACTTCATTTCAAACGCCATTGCAAAATGATCTTGTCCACGCGGAATTATACGCGAACTTTTATTGGTCCATTCACAAAAGCATGAGGCCATTCATCGGACCTTAAACGAACCATTATTAAGAAATGCGAGTTTTCAGGAGAAATCGTCACAACTATAATTTATCGCTTTTACTCAAGGCTCGAATCCTACCAACCCCGTCGATTTCTTTTATGAATTCAGCCACATTTTGGGGAACAAACTCCTCCCAACTTTGTCCCTTAAGCATTATCTCTCTGATTTCAGTTGAAGAATAAACCTTTCGTTTGTGAAAACGAATGGTTTTGACCTCATAACCAGCCTCAACAAATAATCTTCGTGTCAACGGTTCATTAGAGTACACTACATCGAATTTCGGAGTGTAGCCCTCCAACGCTGAAACCCACATCACGTGCAAATCCACATCAGCCACAGGAACAACCCACACCCGCCCATAATCTATTCCAGCCTCCTTCAAAGCCATGCGAACCATAACAAGCCTTTCACCAGCAGTAAAAGGATCATCAATATCATGACTGCGCTGAGCACTGCCAATAACAATTACAAGCTCATCAACCTCATTGAAAACATCCTTCACCGCTTCAAGATGACCCAAATGAAACGGCTGAAACCTCCCAACGAAAACTCCACGCTTAATCATAAGACAACCCACAAACACTATTACACCTACAAACGAATTAACATTTACTCTTTCCAAACCATTCCAATACTCACTCAACTAAAAAAGCTAAAGCCTCCCGCCATCAAAGGAAATTTCTAGATTAGGAACATGACCCCCTCTTTTTCAAGTTCCAAGGATTCCATGTTTACATCCAAGCTGTCACGATAGCTAACCAATAGAAACGATCAAAAACCCTTCATGTGACCACCGCCCTTGGACTTCTAAGGACAGTCTTAGCAACAGAATCGTGAGAAGTGACCTAATCCAATGGAATGACAAAAAAAGTATCAATGACTCTTCTACCCCACTCCGGAAGGTAAACTCATGGCTACGCAAAACTAGGTGGATATACTTTCCCGTTATAAATATCCTCCACGAGAATGATCACACGGTTACCGAAGTCTGATGTTCCTTCTGAATATTGAAAGGAAACACTGGAAGGAATACTCTTTACAGGCTTTACACAACACCTTTTTCCCCAAGGGCAAATCTTGTAGCGACAATATCTCCTTTCTAATGAGCAACAAAAACCAAACTGCTCCGATAATTTCAGCATGAAGGCTCGTCATTTCTTGTCCGCCTTTTAACGAGTTAGGAATAACGAAGCATCAGCCACATAATAAACGAAAGTTCATCAACATTAAATGATATGATTAAACTTAATAGGTTGTCTTACATATACCAACGAGAAAAGGTGAGCTAACGTGGAAAGACAAAAACAGCAATCCCAGTATCTTTGGGTTCCAGGTGCAACAACTATTGGTGTCGTATGCCCGGACGGTGTCATTCTAGCTTCTGAAAAACGGGTTTCATATGGATATTTAATTGTCAGCAAAGGCGGTAAGAAAGTCTTCAAGATCACCGATTACATAGGCGCAGCGTGTGCAGGACTTGTTTCAGACATGCAGATTCTAGTTAGACAGGTGGAAGCCTACGCAAATCTATACAGCTTAGATGTCAGTAGACCAGTTTCTGTAAGGTCAGCAGCCAAACTCATGTCAAACCTGCTCTTCAACCGTAGACTTGCGCCATTGATTACGCAGACAATAGTAGGCGGAGTAGATGACGAAGGAACATCACTTTATGTGCTAGACATCTTAGGTTCAGTAATACCTGACAAGTACGCAGCTGTAGGCTCAGGAACACAACTCGCCTTAGGACTACTCGAAGAAGGATACAAAGAAAACCTAACCATAGAAGCAGCAAAAGATCTAGTTGTTAGAGCAATAAAGTCGGCCATAAGCAGGGACACCATGAGTGGAGATGGCGTAGACTTACTAATAATAACCAAAGATGGAACGAGTGAAGAATCGATGAAATTCTAAACCCAATACTTTTTAAAGAGCTTAGACAAAGGCAAAGTTCAGCCACCATTAAGGTACTGACTAAAGGCTGTAAAATGGGCGAAGCAAGATTGTCATTTCACCTAAGTCTAGAAGAGGGAGAATTCCTCGTTAAATTGGCACGCAGAGCCGTGGAAGAGTATCTTGAAACTGATGAACACATCAAAGTCCCACAAGATACCCCTCAGAAGCTTCTGCAGCATTGCGGAGTATTCGTCACCATAAACAGCATTAAAGATGGAGAGAAAAAATTGAGGGGATGCATTGGATACCCGTATCCCGTCATCCCACTGACTCCAGCAGTTATTGAAGCCGCCATAAACTCAGCAACCCAAGACCCTCGCTTCCACCCCATTCCATTGAATGAACTTGAAAATGTAGCTTTTGAGATAAGTATACTCACCCCACCTCAAAAAATTAGCGTGGAAAAGCCAAGCGAATATCCTTCTAAAATTAAGATTGGGGAAGATGGGCTGATCGTTGAAAGGGGCATGTTCAAAGGATTGCTTCTTCCTCAAGTGCCTGTTGAATGGAAATGGGATGAAGAAGAATTTTTATGTCAATGTTGTATCAAGGCTGGTTTGACACCTGATTGCTGGCTGATTGAAGGCAGCAAAATCTACAGGTTCCACGCTATAATTTTTGAAGAAAAACCCAGAGGTCAAGTGAAGCGTAAAGTTCTCGGCAGGAAGTAGTCTTATGCGAGTTTATTTTTCTCCATGTGGAGTAGGCCTAGGACATGTTGGACGGTGCATTCCAATCGCTAGAAGACTCCTGGAGAAAAAGGTTGAAGTACTGTTCTCCACTTATCGCGAAGGAATACTTTATGTTGAACGGGAAAAACTTCCTTTTGTTGAAGCTCCGCCGATTGGCTTTCAGGTTAAACCAGATGGAACAGTAGATTTTAGGAAAACAGCAGTTAATCCAGGCCCATTTCTTGCATCCTTCACTATTCTGAAACAAGTCAACGCTGAAATAGAAACAATTGAAAGTTTCAAACCTGACGTGGTTGTTTCAGACTCTCGTGCCTCATCCTTGTTAGCAGCAAGAATCTTGGGAATCCCTCGGATCTGCATACTGAATCAGTTTCAAGTGATAATTCCGCGGAAAAAACATTTTTTGCGTTTAGCACGATTCGCGGATTCGGTAACGCTTGCAATCATCGGAAATATATGGACAAGTGGAGACGCGGTTTTAATACCAGATTTTCCCCAACCATATACTATAAGCAGTGGCAACCTGAACATTCCAAAATCCTACCGAAAGAAGGTAAAGCTAATAGGACCAATTTTGTCAGTGTCTCCAAATGAATTGACAACAAAAGAGGGGTTGCGAAGAAGACTGAGATTGCCTCTAGATAGACCGGTCATTTTTGCCCCCATAAGCGGTCCTATCAGGGAGAGAGCTTTCCTGACAGGAATCTTGAGAAGGATATTGCTTGAGTTTCCAGAGCAATACGAAATTGTCTTGTCTCTTGGCTACCCAAATACTGACACAAAACCGGTACGTCACGGCAATCTAAAAATCTATAAATGGATTCCAAACCGTTTTGACTACTTGAAAGCATGTGATTTGGTTATTAGTCGTGCTGGACACGGAACGCTAACGCAATGTTTGTACTACGGAAAACCCATGATTCTTGTACCTACGCCTAGCCATACAGAGCAGCATAACAATGCGGAACAAGCTGAAAAAATAGGTGCTGCAAACGTAATTGAGCAGGAAGAATTAAGTAAAGAGAAACTTCTGGAAAGTGTCGGGCAAATCCTAGAGAGTAAGATGACTGAAAAGCTCGGAAAAATTCAAAGCGAAATTTTGGAGTACAATGGCTTGGAAAACGCTGTTGAAGCAATAATTAAAACAGCGGAAAAGTCTTAAACTGTCAAAACAAAACAAGTATTTTAAGTTAAACAACCATAACTGAAAACATGTTCTTGCCGAAGAAAATTCTGGAAGAAAAACTTCGTAACATATTAGCCGAGGACATTGGTCAAGGTGACATCACCACAGCATTGATTATCCCCGCAGACAGCACTGCAGAAGCAGAAGTAATAGCAAAGGAAGCAGGAGTCATAGCTGGACTGGAAGAAGCAAGAATCCTGTCAGAAAGCCTAGGTCTCGAAGCAGAGATTCTAGTTTCGGACGGGGAAAAAGTCAAAGCAAGAAGCGTTTTGATGAAAATCTCTGGAGACACACGAACAATGCTTTCGGTGGAACGCATGCTTTTGAATGTGATCTCACGCATGAGTGGCATCGCGACAGCCACCAGAAAGCTAATACAGCAGATTTCAAAAAGTCGGCTCAAGACTAAGGTTGCATGCACTCGAAAAGTAGCACCTGGTCTCCTGCATTTTGATAAAAAGGCAGTCCAAATAGGGGGCGGCGACACACACAGGCTTCATCTGGATGACATGATTATGATAAAGGACAACCACATCGCAGTTGTTGGGAGTGTTAAGAAAGCGATAGAAAAAGCTAGAAAGGAAGCCTCATTCAGCAAGAAAATCGAGGTTGAAGTAACAACGGAAAAAGATGCCTTAACTGCTATAAGAGCTGGAGCAGACATTATCATGTTAGACAATTTTTCTCCGAAACAAATACAAAAAACGGTCAGACTACTGAAAAAAGAACGGTCCTTTGGAAAAGTTTTGCTTGAAGCAAGCGGTGGAATCACCGCAAGAAATATTCTTGCATATGCGTTAACAGGAGTTGATATAGTAAGCTTAGGCGAAATAACAGACAGCGCAAAAGCACTAGACGTAAGCTTAGAACTCACAAGAATCAAGAAAAGGACGTGATCCAACAGTTACTCCAGACCAACAAAATGTAAAATTACAGCAAACTCTATTATTGCAGCTGCTAATAGCATTACTGCGCAAATAGAGATTAAAATGCTTGTGTTCACAAGTTCTTTTTTACCTTTATGCTGTATCATACGCCATGTTAACCAGACGCTTTCAGCCAAGGCAGTAGAATATGATAGAAACTCCAACCACGTAAACGGAAATATAAAGAGAAAAAGAAAGACTACAAGAGAAGGAAAACCTTCAGCCGTGCCTTGTGCCGCAATCACAACACCCGTATTATACAATACATATGATCCGAAAATCGGTCCTACAAGTGGTATGAACATTATTAGGCAAATCATGAAGTTGTTTCCAAAGATAAGTTGTATGTTTACGTTTTCCTGAATTTCTTCAAGGCCTTTTTTTATCTTATCTGCTTCTTCAAGAGTGAGTGGAGTCAAAACTCCAGAGACTGTTATGATTATTGAGAGAAGGAAAAAAACTGCGATTGTTAGAATCCTTTTGATTTTTGTTGGAGCATCTCTCCAAAAGTTAAGTGCCAACAGCATAACCTCTTCAGTTTTTCACTTTTGGAGTTATTCTCAGGGTTCGGAATCCTCTAGCACAGGGATTTAGCATTTCTGTGATATCAACCTTTTTCAATACATCTTCTCGGTCTTCAGCGTAACCTCTAACGTCATGCTCTGCCGCTATAAGTGAATAAAGACATACCATTTTTTCAGATGATCTGGACTCACATCTAGAAGGCAAACCAAGCAGAATCATTTGGTTCTCCTTCACAGCTTTATCGCAAGCATACAGTATCGCATGTGCCCCAGCTGTCAACTCTGCAATTCTTACTGGAACACTTTCTTTGCCTATGGCTAAGACTTCAATCCCATGTCTTTGTCTTACTTCACCAGCAATTTTCCTGAGCCTAGGTAAAATCTTTATGAGATGCCGCTTTGCTCTACTCGAAATTCTCAGGTTGGAAAACTGAATTGGAGATAACTGCTCAAGTGGGAACGCACCTAAAGACATATCAAGATGAACAACATCCGCCGTTACCCTATCAAGCAGTTCTCTGCAAAGTTCTGCCTCATGCACTACTACTTCATGTCCTTTTTCTGCGTCAGCAAAAATGGGTTCAGCTAAAAAAACGGTAGATTCTCTATAGGGAGGATCTACCAATACTGCTGCAGCCGCAACAATTGATTGAGGTTCAAACTTTTGGTTTAGTGTGGCGGTAGATGAATCTGCTGCAATAATTTTCAAACGGTTCACTCATTCCATTAGGCAGTGGCAGAATTTATCTTTGCTGCTCCAAAACGCCACTTGTTCATAGGCATTGCCAAAATCAATAATCCGTAACGTACTCCCTAGAAGTAAGGAATGGGGCACAACTCTTGCGCGCGCGATAGCTTGAATCTTCTCTTACAGAGAAAAACATGATTCATAATAATGGAATTTCCGTAATGCTACTAAGAATCCTTTGTTAATGAGACATTTTTAATCCAAGAAGATATATTTCTGAGCTTTTTGCTCGGCTGGCTTTTGGTTTTACTATTTTCACAATCTGAAAATGTCGTTTCAGTTCTTTAATGAACTCGTCAAGCATGGCTCCTTGGAAAACTTTTACGAAAAAATTGCCAGAAGGCTTGAGCGTCTTTAGTGTTATTTGCAGTGCTTGCTGAGCTAGATCTATTTGGCGAGCATGGTCCACCTC
>DAOVGI010000041.1 GCA_030672475.1 Candidatus Bathyarchaeota archaeon | reverse complement strand
AAGAAGAAATTCATGTTGATGTTGAAACCATCAAAATCTGTGAATTCTTCAAAATCAACCCTCTGCAATTGATAAGCTCAGGAGCCTTGCTCATATCGGCTGAGCCAGAATCAGCAGAAAAAATAGTAAGGTGCCTAGAGGAAGAACGAATCAATGCTTCTATCATTGGCGGATTTCTGGAAAATCCACATACGCGTGTAACGATAAAGGGGAATGGAAGAGTGCGGACTTTGCCAAGGCCCTTACCTGATCATCTTTGGCTTGCTCTTAAAGGAGAAGAACCAACACATCACATCATTTCTTGGTCTTAGAGCGTGCGTCCTAATTTAAGTAAGCAATGTCTCAACGGCTGACAATGAAAACTCGAAGTGTTTACACAATGACTCTTGCAGATCCACCGAGAATTCAACTATGCTCATTCTAGAGAAAGGGAAACAGGGCAATTGAGCCTCTACCTTGATGTCTCTCTGATGATCTTTGTCTCATTCTCACTTCGAGAAGAGGCTGCGTAGTGTCGACTTCTTGCATTTCGGAGATTGTCGATGAGTAATTTCATGTTTCTTTGCTGAGTAAACAAGATTTCCATATTGCTCAACACATCAGAATAAAGTGAGTAAAATATGTAGCACAAGTATGCACATCTGGTGCACTTTTCATATTTTCCTCTCAATTTCCGAAATTTTTCACTATTCCACGATTCTTTAAGGTTAAATATTGATGCAACTGGTTCTTGAAGATGGCAACCAGCCACCCTGCCCTGAGGATCTATCATGAAAAAACCTTGCAGGGCTTGGCATGTCCACGTTCTTTCCCCATAAAGAAATAAGTGCTTTAACGTTTGAATCGTTCTCTCCGTTATGAAAATTCCTCCATGCTTTCTCTTTAACTCGAGAATTGAATCGCAAACCTCGACAAATCTTCCCTTATCAACTATTTCGAATTCATCTACCTTTTTCCCTATCTTGAAAAGTTGATCTTTTTTGGGCTGGTCATACCAATAGAGGCAATACCAAACTGGCACACCAAAGTTGATGAAATATTTTGTGAAATCAATTATTTCATCAATATTGAATTGTGATATAGTTGGCGAGACACCTACAGCTATTCCCTCATCATGCAATCGAAATATGGCATTCATAGCATTTTTCCAAGCGCCAGGGACTCCTTTTACATAATCATTTTTGTTTTCATCCAAGCTGTCTAGGGAAATCGCGGCGAAATCGGCTTTTCTTAATGCATCAATTTTTTGAAGTGCCATGCTGCCGTTGTCATAGATAGTCGTTATGAAATATCTTGAGGCGTACTCTAGTATCTCATCGATATCCTTCCGCAGAAGCGGGTTTCCTCCAGAAAAGACTAATTCGACAGCGCCAAGTTTTCGTAGTATGTCTAGTCCTTCCTTCACTTCTTCAGTGTTTAACTCGTTTATTTTTTGTTTATTTCTCCAAACGTTACATCCTTTGCATCGGTAGTTGCATTTTTGAGTTATGAACCATTGCACATGATATGGTCTGTGAGGAGTTGCAGAACGTTCAAATAGACTTATCACTTTTTTCAGTGAAATTTGCATTTGCCTTTCTCCGTATTTCTCAAATTAATGACATATTCACTTTTCAATTTTGTCTTCCAATTTTAACAGTTGGTATATTGCTCCAACTACAAAAGCTATCGACCTCATAATGTCTATAACCGGATACACAAGTATCTTTCGAATTTTTCCGTCCTTATTGTTGAAAGTGTGATGTGTGTAGAAGATCATTAACCCGATTGGTGGGAGAAACAAAAGAGTCAACAATATTGCCAGAATTGTAGTTGAACCCACAAAAGCTGTTAGAAAAGCGAACAATAAAATCGTTGAAATCCAAATAGCAAAGCCCAACATACATAACAAGACCCATTTGGAAAACACACTTTCCATTCGTCTTACTCGTGAAAGAAGGCCGCCCCCTCTTCCATATTGAAAGGTTTGCTTCAAAAGCTCCGGCAGAGTTAGACGATGTTTATGTTTGACAACAACTTTTGGGTCTAGAACCATCTTGTATTTCTTCTTACATATTCTTTCGACAAGCTCATCCTCATCAAAACCATACTTGATATTCTCATTGAATACTCCAACTTTTTCTATGACTTCCCGTTTAATCGCCATATTACAGCCTGCTGGATATTGAAGAGGAGGCTTCACTGAGCCTAAAACCTCTCGGTTTTTGAATATCCGCATTACAGGCATTACACTTTCATCAGAATATTGGGACAGAAAGTTACTGTAATATCCGAAAATATTCCCTCCTACACAACCAACTTGCGGATCTTGGAAGTCCTCAGTTATTTTCCTGATCCAGTTCTCTGGCACAACACAATCGCAATCTGTGAACACTATAATCTCGCCTTTGCTGTATTCGATCCCCGTGTTTCTCGCAGCATTTAGCCCAGGCCTTTTTTCCTTTAGTAATTTGACTGGAAACTTTGACACGATTTCTCGAGTGTTGTCAGTAGAGTTTCCATCAACCACTATGACTTCCAGTTTCTCTTTGTCATAGTCGATTTGCATCAAAGACTCAAGAAGCTCTTGCACTGTTGTTGCCCCATTTTTAACAGGGACAATTATTGAAACGGTTGGGCTGAATTGGCACTCACAATTCACTAGTTTTGCCTCGGGATCCGCATTTCTTTTGTTGCCAGAGTGATTTTGCGGCTTTTCTGACTGCTTGAAGACTATTCAGTTTGGGCGCCCATCCAATATTCTTAAGTCTTTCGATGTTTAGCAACATAATCTTCACGTCTCCCTTCCAGCCTCTTCCTCCGTCGATGCCTCCAGTAAAAACGTACTTTACGCCTTTCAAGTTCATTTGTCCGCAAACAGTGTCAGCTATCTCCTTGACGTTCACTTGATCTTCTGAACCTATGTTGTATATCTCAACATTGCTGTGATATTTGCTTGCACCTAGCAGTATAGCATCAATGCAGTCCTCAACATCCAGATAAGATTTTGTTTGAGTTCCATCGCCGAGTATTTCAAGTTTTTCAGGATTGCCCGTAAGCTTGTTCATGAAGTCACGTATCACTCCATGTTTCATCCTTGAACCAACCACATTTGCCAATCTGTAGATTATGGCGTCAAATCCATACGTGTAAGCATAACTAGTTATCAAGGCTTCTGAAGCAAGTTTAGATGCTCCATAAATAGAAATCGGTTTGAGAGGGGCGTAGTCTTCTCGCGTCGGAATCTCTACAGGTTCACCGTATACAGTTGAGGAAGAAGTAAAAATGAAAGTCTTTACGTCACCAATCTTCCGTATCGCTTCAAGAAGATTAAAGGTTGCAGTCACATTCTGTTCGAAGTGTACCCTAGGGTTTTGAGCGCCTACTCTAACCTCGGGATTAGCAGCCAAATGAAAGACGGTATCACACCCAGAAAGAGAAGTACTCAAGATTTTTCCAGTTTTTGTAAGGTCTTCTTGTTCAAAATTGAGTTTTGCGTTTCCTAGCCATCGCGCTATGTTTTCAATTCTGCCAAAACTGAGGTTGTCGTACACTAAAACTTCCAGATCACTCTCGCACAATCTGTCTACTAAATGGCTTCCTATAAATCCAGCTCCTCCAGTTATGAAAACTCGTTTGAAGGACAATGCAATCGGCATGATGCTTCTATACTAGGCTCGTCCTAAAATTCTTATAGGTTTTGATCTATTTAGCTTTGAACGACCATATTCACATCATCACATTGTCTCAATGCCGAGGTTTTGATGGAGGCTCACACTCTGACCTATCGGTAGATTACGAAACCCACAATAGATGTAAATAAGGCAACCAGAAATCGGCACACATGCTAATACGCTTCTCAACCAGAAGCTTTCATAAAACCGTTCCTCTTGTAACAACATCTTGCACAAGCTTATGGACTTCCAAGAGATATTTGTACCATTCAACAGTTCTTGTCTTTATTGAATCTGTGATTTTCTTGCTTTCTAACGCTTCATAAATTTCTCTTGCTCCATCTTTTAGCGTGTAGCTCGGTGTAAATCCTAGAACGCGTTTTATTTTACTGAAGTCCACTCTGTATGACCTTTTATCTGGACTTCCATACCATTCCAATTTGATGGGTATAGGAAGCGTCTCCTCCACAAGTTTAGCTAGAGATAGAATTTGGATGTTCTGTTCGTTTGAACCTACATTAAAGACCTGTCCGTTCACTTTTTCTTTTTGGCTTCCTAGCACTGCTATGAAGGCCTTTGATGTGTCTTTCACATGAACGAATGGTCTCCATTGAGTTCCATCTCTCATGACATGAATATTCTTGTTTTTGTATGCTCCGAGAGTCATGCCGTTCACAGCTAAATCAAACCTCATTTTAGGTGACAGCCCATACACAGTTGCCTGTCTCATAACAGTAACTGTGAACTGCTTGTCCGCAAGTTGCACAATATCTTTCTCAGCCAACACATTGCTTTTAGCATAGGTTGTAAGTGGATTCGTCGCTGATTCCTCATTCAAGACGTTTTCTTGGAATCCGTAGACGCTGCATGTCGAAGCAAGAATGTATCTTTTAACTCCGTACTCCTTACAGAGTTTGGCCACCCTTAATCTTCCAAGATAGTTTATGTCATATGTTTTAGAGGGATTGAGTTCTCCTGATGGGTCGTTAGACAAAGAAGCCAAATCTATTGCTGCATCCACATTTTTCAGTATGCTGGGATCAAACCAACGAACGTCGTCTTTAATCAGTTCAATATTCGAGTCTGAAATGATGTCTTTTAGACTTTCATTTCCGAAAAAGAATCTGTCCAAGCACTTCACTTTATGTCCTTTTTCCAAAAGCATAGAGACCATAACTGAGCCGATGTAACCCGCTCCACCAGTGACAAGAACTTTCATGGCTATCATCTACTCGCTTGAAGATTCCTTTCGGTCTCTAATATACAATTATGCAAAGAACCATATTCGTTACTAATATTCGTCATTCTACAGGTTTTCACACGTTGTCGCAGAGCAGTCAACCGGGCTGAAATTATCGTTCAGTAAATATTTAAAGATTTTATCCACGCGCCTTTGACGTTAAGGTTTTCGCACAATGGAGACAGAACGTTCCGCCGTACACCGATGCGAAAACATCATGGGAACAACAAGCGAAACGTATACCTATTTTTTATATGGCAATAAGAAAATAAGACTCTGTGAAATGCACACGGAGTTGATAGAGTGAAAGGTGTCTTATTAGCCGGAGGATACGGAACTCGCCTTAGACCCTTAACCTACATTACCAACAAGCATCTATTACCTGTATATGACACGCCCATGATCGAATACGGCTTACAAGCTCTTTACGCAGCAGGAATCAAGGATATTTGTGTTGTTTTAGGAGGAGCGAAACCTGAAGACGTTATTAAGTATTTAGGAAATGGTTACAAATATGGAGTAAATCTTTCTTACAAGTGGCAAGGAGAACCTAAAGGCATTGCTCACGCGATTTCTTGCACCAAAGACTTTGTCAAAGGAGAAGCTTTTGTTGTTCATCTCGCGGACAATATTTTTCCTAACGGGATAGCAGACTTTCTCAAAGACTTCGAGCAATCTGACTTCGATGCAAGGATCCTTTTAGTAGAAGTGGAGAATCCAGAAGGCTACGGCGTTGCTGAAATAAACAAGGACGTGTTGATTGGATTAGAAGAAAAACCGCGAAAACCTAAAAGCAATCTTGTAATCACAGGGATTTATTGCCTTAAACCATCAGTGTTTGATGTGATTGAACAGTTGAACCCTTCATGGAGAGGAGAACTGGAGATCACAGAGACCATACATAAAATGGTAACTTCCGAAAAGCACAATGTGGAATATCGTGTCTTA
This sequence comes from Candidatus Bathyarchaeota archaeon, assembly GCA_030672475.1. Classification (GTDB taxonomy): domain Archaea; phylum Thermoproteota; class Bathyarchaeia; order Bathyarchaeales; family Bathycorpusculaceae; genus SOJA01. The sequence continues at coordinate 11,717 of DAOVGI010000041.1, read as the reverse complement.
CAAGGGCGATGGTTTGACTGTGGCACTTTTGACAGCATTTTGGAGACTGGACTGTTTATTAAAGAGAGGATGAGGGGGAGATGACATTAGAAACATGTGATAAGGATCTTTTCACCCTTCTAGAACGCATACTTAGCCAAAAGAAAAAAGAATTTATTCCGGGCAAAACCACCATTCATTACGCTTGGGCTGTTTACGATCACCAAGAAATTTTTGCAGCGCTGAAATCTTTGCTTTCAGGATGGTTTGGAATTGGAAAGTATGCAAGTGAATTTGAGAAGCATTTTTCAAACTTTCTTGGAATAAGACACTGCGTATTGGCGAACAGTGGCTCTTCAGCTAACTTATTGGCTGTGGAGTCCGTTCGAATTCCTAAAGGTGCTGAAGCAATCACACCTGCAATAACTTTCCCAACAACTTTAAATCCACTACTTCAAAAGGGCATCAAACCTGTTTTTATGGACATCAATTCCAGAACATACAACATTAATGCTGCAGAATTGGAAAATGCCTTTTCAGAAAAAGTCAAACTTGTTATGCTCCCGCACACCCTTGGCAACCCAAATGAGATGGATCGGATAATGGAATTTGCAGAAGAACATGACTTGTACGTGATCGAAGATGCTTGCGATGCCTTAGGTTCACGGTATAAGGGAAAATATGTTTCAACTTTTGGAGATGAAGGCACCTTCAGTTTCTATCCAGCTCATCACATTACAATGGGTGAAGGTGGAGCCGTAGTAACAAATAACGAAGAACTCTCTTTAACTGTTAGATCTTTCAGAGACTGGGGAAGGGCTTGTGTGTGTCCTGTCTGCACTATTTCGTTAGACCCTAACGCCTACTGTCCTCTGAGATTTTCAAAAACACCGCTTCCAGACTACGACAAACGTTTCACATACATCAACATAGGCTACAACCTGAAACCATTGGATCTTCAAGCTGCTATAGGACTACAACAACTGCAAAGACTCCCTGATTTCATCCGAAAAAGGAAAGAAAACTTCAGGAAATTATACAACGAATTTTTGAATTTCGAGGACTATTTTATTCTGCCAGAATCTTTACCTAAAGCGGATCCTTGCTGGTTTGCATTTCCCCTCACAGTCAAAGACGATGCTCCTTTCAAGCGTAAAGACATAGTTCAATTTCTAGGGGATCATCACATCGACACAAGACCACTTTTTGCTGGAAACATCTTAAAGCAGCCTGCTTACAAAGACATTGATTACAGAGCAGTCGGGAAATTTGACAATAGTGACAGAGTTATGGCATCATCGTTTTTCATCGGTGTTCACCCGGGTCTCACTGAGGACATGTTAGATTACATGATTAACACGTTTGAGGCATTCATAAGAAAGGTCAAGAAATAGATCGGTGAAGGAGATCCTTTTTGAGAATATTAGTTCTAGGCGGTATGGGTTTCGTCGGCAGCAATCTTTCTGAGGAGTTAGTTAAGTCAAGCCATGATGTGATTATCGTATCCAGAAGCAGAAGAAAGTTACAAAATGTTGCTGACATTCTAGACAGAGTGAAAATCGAATATGGAGACATTACCAATCTTGGATGGCTGGAAGCAATTCTTCTAGAATATGAACCAGACATTATTTTTCATCTAGCGGGACAACTAACTCACTATGAAGCATTTGAGAATCCACTATACGATGTTGATGTGAACTTAAAAACTACGATAGTTACGTTGGAAACCATTAGAAAGCTGAGAAAACCATGTCGTTTCATTTTAGGTAGTACCTTCTGGGTTGTCGGCAGGCCTGACTCATTACCGATAAACGAGAGGACGCCGTGCAATCCCTTGAACATTTACGCTACGGATAGACTGGCAAGCGAGCATTACTGCAAGGTTTACAATCGAGTCTACGATTTAGACACCGTCATAATGCGGCTGACCAACACTTTTGGTCCTAAAGAGCAGCATAACAACCCAAGGAAGGCAGCTTTGAACTACTTACTCTATAAGGGCTTCAAGGGCGAAGATGTGACGATATATGACAAAGGAATTTTCTTCAGAGACTATATTTACATTTCAGACGTCATCTCGGCTGCAGAGGCAATCATGGAGAAAGGTAAGAGTGGCGAGCTTTATTTTGTGGGAACAAACACAGCAACATGGTTTTACGAAATTGGAAGATGGATTGAAGAGTTAACCCGAGGAAAAATAGTTTATGTTGAATCTCCGGACTATCACAAACTGGTTGATGTTGGAAACATTATCGTTGGCAACACTAAAATTAAACAGCTGGGATGGAACTGGAAAGTATCCGTAAAAGAAGGGCTCAAAAAGACGCTGGAATATTATCGAGGCATGGAAAATGAATCAAAATCACCAAAGCCTCGCAGTTGAGGCTTGCAATGAAATGACAAACACAGTCAGGATAATGACAGTCTGTGTAGAAAGCGCGGAACGTGCTGTATATTCTAAGTTTTGACACTGGAAAAAAGCGGCGATTACCCAAGAACGAAGATATCAGTTCGTCAGATGTGAAATGTTAAAGAGTGTAATATAAGGGCTTAACTCTTTTCAGTTTAGTGTAGGATGTTCTTGGTCTTTCAAATGAACTAACTTCCATTCTAATTCGATGCCAAATAAGATATTTTGGAACAAGCTGTGCAAGTGTTTCGTTATGACAGTGGTATACACTGAATCGCGGTTCCACAACAATACTATAACCTCTTGCCAACATCTCCACCGCCCAATCATAGTCTTCTCCTCCGAATTTTCCGGCATTGAAAACTCTGCTCGGTAAACTTTCGTCAAACGGATATTCTTCCCATAGTGATTTTCTAAAAATACAATTTGTGGTCGAAAAAAAGTTGTCTTTAACATAGGCTTTGCTCACTCTATTAAGCCACTTCCATGAGTTATATGCGACTTTTTCCCAAATCGTTCCGTTATCATGTGGAGTAAAGTAGCCTCCGACACCGGCGACCATTGGATTCTTAAAATGAGCAACTCCACTTTCTAGCCATATATCTGAACAAGGCAAAGAATGTCCATTTGTGATACACACAAGATTATTTTCTGCAACAGAAACCCCAATGTTTGCAGAATAAGAGTATGAAAATTCTCCGTCCGTTATTGGAACGAGTTTCACATCAATATGGTTACCAAAATTTCTTCTTTTGATGAGTAACAAGAGTTTACGCATTTCTTCCAATTTCTTCTTTGATGAAAAATTGTCCACAATCACGAGTTCGGATGGTTGCAGCGTTTGACGAGACAGTACCCATAGGAGTTCATGAAAACGACTTTCTATGTTTCTTGTTCGCACAAGCATTGAAACGCTGCAATTTTCGAACGACATTTCTAAAATTTGAATAATCAATCTACCTAAAAAAATATGCTGTTTCTAAAGTAGTTTTGGCTCGTGGATTAATTGGCGACGTTCTTTTTCATAGAATCGTCAAGGAAACAGTAAGTATTGAAGACAGAACCTACATGTGTGAAACACGAATGTCAAGTGCGCCTGTATGGAAATCAGCTATAGAATAGTAACTCACTGAATGCTACCTTGAAAATGCTTTGTAAGCTGTTGTGAGAGTTTTAGTCCATTGTTCGAAGTTTCAGTGGCTTTCAGAAGACTTTAGAATATTTTCATCTATCACCATACACAAAACATGAAAAACCTCTTTCTCATTCAGGTTATCTGTGGCCAATATTAAATGGAAAGGTTTGAAGTCTTCTCCTAAGTTGAAACCGTAAAGCTTCTTATAAATCTCCTTTGTCTTTTTCTCCTTACTCTCCAACGCCTTTACAGCTTCTCGTACGCTTATTCCATCTCTCTTAGCTATTCTCTGAGCCCTTTTTTCAGGGGAAGTCTCAAGCCAGATATTGAAGCCTCCTTTGAATAGCCACGGCATAGTCCAGCTGTCCAAAATTATTCTTCCTTGTCGGGCTAGCTTCAGAAGTTTCTTGTCAATCTTCTCGTCAAATCTTGGGTCTTCTTTTCTCTTCTCTAGGAAACGCATTCCTTCTTCGCTTTCCCACCATCCACGTTCACAAGGCTTGTAACCTTTCTTTACAGCTAAAGCTTTTAACGCGTTTCCACCTGAGTAATAATCAAATCCGTATTTTTCAGCCAATCTTTTTGCAACTGTGCTTTTTCCGCTTCCCGCCATTCCGCAAATACAGATTACCATTGATCCGCTAACCATTAGTTCCAAGGACCTCGAATCAATTCAATCAGTTCTTGCAGCTTGTTTCAGAAGATCTTTGAGGCATTTGGAACATAATTGCCCTCCATATGGACGCCAAACTCTTTTTTTAGTTCGGGTTAGTTTGCGTTTTTCCGATGCAGAACTGTATGCAATTCCACTTATTGGTCGACCGCAAAGAAAGCAATGTGGTGAAGATCTAACCTTACTCCTGTAGTGAATTGCCTTTCTACCGCCAGGCAGGGTTTTGCGGACGCGTTTTTTGCTTCTCGTACGTCGACTAGGTGTAGGCATTTCTAGTTACTCCATGCTTACTAGTCCAAACAGGCGGGAAAAGACGGTTCCAAAAAGAAAAGAGCATAGCATGTACCACCAAAAAAGGGATGACATATTTAGAAGCGGGAGTATAGATCCGACCCCTGGAAAATAAGCAATGGGAATCGCTCCTTCCGGTGAGGTGTAGACTCCTCCTAGGAACCGCCAGATTAAGAAAATTGGAACTATGAACAACAACATCACCTTCATTGATTGCCGCATCATTTTGGATTGAAGCTGCAAAATATACTTTTGTTTCTTCATAAGTTTCTCCACTTGCTTCTTATCTTTGTCACGTTGAGCTTTACGTAATTCTGCATTCCATTCTGCAATTTCCTTTTTCTGAGCCTTAGCTTTTTTCGGGTCTGTTAAAAGACGATTCGCCAACGATGTTAGGAAAGAAATGGTCACGGCTAGTAGAAGTATGAAAATCGTGGAAAAGGGCATGTCTAACAATAATTCTGGAAACATTCTAGGTAACCCCTAAGGCTTTCAAAAGTATAAAGGTAACTACTGTTATTTTGTTCATTGTTTTATCCTCCGAATATCTTCCTGAAAGCTGGATACATTTCAGAGGCTCTTTCCCGTACCAATATCTCATAATATTGATAGACTATTCCAACAGAAAGCAGGATACCCATTCCTGAGCCGAAAACTCCGAAGAAATCTGAGACACCAGCAACCAGCCCTACGACAATCCCGCCAAGAACCGTGACTGCAGGAATGTAGCGTTTAAGAACGGTTTCAATAGCTCTTCCAGATCGCCTATATCCTGGAATCTGCATACCTGCACCTACAAGTTGTTTGGCTACAGTTGATGGGTCTAGACCGCCGATCTCAAGCCAAGTGAGCGAAAAAACAACGCAAAAAGCAACGAGTATTCCAAGATAGATAAAAGCCTTTAGCGGATCTTGTGTGACATTTGTGAAACTGCGTGGTGAAAGCACATAATAAACGAGTCCTCCTACAGGTTGAAGATTACTCTGGTCGCCTTCTCCAATCCATTTATACTGTCCTAGAAGGTCAAGCCAGAAGTTTTGTCCAGGGAGAGGTTGACCGTTCATGCTCCAGAAGATTTGAGAGAAGAAATATACATTAGCAAAAAGGGCGGAGGCGAAAATCACTGGGAGGTTGGATACATATAAAAGTTTTATTGGGTATCGGCTCCTGAACCCTCTATAACCAGCATAAGACAATGGTAATTCAACTCTCACTCCTTCCATGTAGATGATTACTAGGAAAGCAGCGATTGTGGCTATAAATCCGATTAGGGATGGATATGAACCTCTTCCAAATATCCATGATGCTATCGGCTCGGCTCCAGATAGCACAGTTGTGAGCGACCCAACGAATAGACCAGTTGGAGGACTAAAGCATTGCCATAGGACTTGTTGTGCAACCCCAGCCATGATGAACAGGCTTATTCCGCTGCCAAATCCCCAGCCTTTTTGAAGGAGTTCATCTGAGAGCAGAACGATCATTCCTGCTGTTAAAAGCTGCAAAAACACAATTATCGCTGATGTACCAGTTATGCTTCCATACATTCCCCCAATTATATATGCGGATGCTTGGACTCCTGTGAGAATTATGGAGAAGACTTTGCTGGCTGTTGTGAACAGACTTCGATCCTCAGATTGTGTCATGTCGGCTTCTATCATGTCGGAGCCAGCTAAAAGTTGAAGTATTATTCCTGCTGTGACTATTGGACCTATGCCAAGCTCCATGAGGCTGCCACGGCTGGAAGCGAAAATTATTCGGAGGGCGGCAAGCTCTCCTAGTGCTGTTTTTTCAATGCCGTGGAGAGGGATTTCAGTCATTACCAAGTAGATAATAAGCACTATTGCTGTCCAGAAAAGCTTTTCATTGAATCGTACTTTACGTTCTGGAACTTTGATTTCTGGTATAAACCTAGCAACGGGTTTAAATAGGTTTAGAAATCTACCGGCCATGGGTTATCCGCTACTCTTTGGTTTCGATGAGGATTTGTCCGCCAGCTTCTTTTATCTTTCTAGCTGCAGATTTTGAAGAAGAAGACACCTTTACAACTAGCGATTTTGTTACGTTGCCTGTGCCGAGGAGTTTTGTGTAGCCCATACTTTTTAAGTCTACGAGAAACTTGCCATTTTCCTTACTTTTTGAGAGTTTTTCAGCCATTTCATCGAGTACACCAACGTTTATGACGTTCACTTTTCGTCTCAAACTCTTGATTGACGTAAAACCTTTTTTTCCGAAGTAGTCTGGTTCATATTTTATCACGTAACTCCATTTGTGTTTATGATATCCTGCCTTTCCATGTCCTCCCCTTGACCCTCCTGCTCTGTGCTGCCCAACTCTGCCCCAGCCGTGAGTTCTTGAACCACGTCTCTTTCTGATTTTTCGAAGCTTATGCGGCATTTTTCAGCCAGCTACCTTATTAATGGTTTTTTCCTTAACAGTTCTTTCAAATTGTATTTCGAGCACACCATTCTTATATGAGGTATGCAAGTTTTCTAGGTTCACTCTTTTGGGGAGATTTAAACTTTTATAGTATTTCCGATCTGAAGTTTCAGCAGACAAGATTAATCGTTGATCTTTTACATGTATCTTTAAATTTTCCCTTTTGAACCCTGCAAATTGAGCAACAACTGTTATTCTATCGTTTTCTTCAAAGACGTCGATTAGAGGTTCAGGCTCTTTCCATTTTCTTGCTCTGTAAGCCGTTAGAAGATTATGTTTGAAGGGATATGTTCCTCTTCGAGTTCTCATATTTCTGATTCGGAATGGATTAGAGGTTTTTCTATCATCAACTCGATCAAAGTCTTTGGAAATATGAAATCGTTTTGAACGTTTCTTATATCTTCGCCACTTCGCACTCAAATCTGCCTTCTCCTCGGATAACATGGCATTCAAAAGGTGACTATAAAATGTATCGCAAACAAACGTGTTCAAAATCGCAATTTAAGTCATCCGCTTTACCAGTTCGTTGATTTTTTTTCCACGGTATCCAAGCTCGCCTCCCATACCATAGCTTTTCTTCACCTTTCCTTTGAAGCCCTTAGTTGGTGGACGTAGTCTGAAGACTGGTTTCGCATTGGGAAGTTTCCAATATTCTAGACGACAATTGAATATTGCTTCTGCGAGATCTTCTAAGGATTTATAACCGTTTTCTTGAGCATACTCGTCTGTCAACTTCTTGTCACCAGCGAGTCTTCCTCTTTCGTTTATCATGATGTTCACGTTTTCCTTTGAGGCTTCACCCCAAGTGATGAAGTTCCGCGCCTTTTTCAACATTCCAAGGAATGCGGGACGGTTATCGATCAAGACTGCATAGTTGTTTCGCGTCAAGTTAAGCTTTTGAAGGGTTTCTCTATTTGGTCGTGAAGCCCTAATTGTTCCGCGAATTCTTACAGCTACTAAACATTTGCGTTTTTTCGTTTTCTCAGTCACTCATCTCACCCAATCCGCAGGCGTTATGAGGCTGTAGGTTTTCTTTAAAGCGTCGAAAATGGCATATGCAAAAGATGGAACAGTTCTTGTTGAACCATAACTTCTTGTCCAGCAATCCTTTATGCCTGCAAGTCCGAGAATGACCTTTGCCACTTCGCTTGCTACAAGACCTAAGCCCCTCGGTCCGGGGATGATAACGATTTTCACACCACTACATTTTCCTTCTGCTTGGAACAGCATTGAATGAGGTCTTCCGCAACCGCACTCCCAGCTTCCGCAACCTCTCCTAACTGGGACTATGTTCAGACGGGCATCTATCGCAGCCTTTTCTATTGCCGCTCGCACCTGTTTTGCCTTTCCAGATCCTAATCCAATGTAGCCGTCCCTGTTTCCAACTGCTACTATTGCCTTAAATCTCGATTTTTCACCAGCATCTGTTTGTTTTTGAACCAGATTTATGTTTATGACTTCTTCCTGAATATCTGGAAGCAAGGTGTCTACAATTTGTGGTTCACGTATCCTTAAACCTTCCACAAAAATCTCTTCAATGGATGCGATTCTACCTTCCTGTATCATCTTACCGAGGCGTGTTCTGGGAACCCACTCTTCAACTTTTTTATGTGATATTCTGGAATACCGTCTTCTTCTTGAAGATCTCAAACCTTTTTGCCTCCACTGAGCGATGCAGTTATATCCTTTTTAATCTTTGTAAAATGTTTAGGTAACTTCTCTGGGCGCAATTTCTGCTTCAAGTATTTCGAAAATTTGATTTGATATTCTTCAGGGTTTGAGCTTAAGATTTCAGCGTAATCAGCAATATGTTTACCTTCTATTCTTCCTTCATCAGGAAGTTTCTCTTCACCATGAGGTATGTTTATCCCCGCGTCCAAAACTCCCTTCAAAGACGCAAAAACTCTAGCGTATTTTGTAGGGGAATGCAATCCAACATCCAAAATTACATCCCTTATACCTTTCGCCTTGGCTTTCAATCCGCAGAGAAGACCTGTCAAATAAGCTGTTGGAATGTTTCCTCTTGGAGCCCTCCACCCATACTTTCTAGTCAGCTCCTTACTATGCGCTGAAACGATCACCTCGTCTCCGCAAGGTTTAGCCACAATTATCTGTGTAACCATGTTTTTGAGTGAACCACGGACCACCAAGCGTGACTTTGCGGAAAGCAATAAGGCTTTTCTTGCTTTGTAATCTGTTTTTCCCTCCCTTCTTCTTCGGAAAGGAACACAGTAGCGTGGTCCCTTTGCCATCAGTGTTTCCTCCAAAGCTCATGTGTCTTCAAATAACGCTCCATGTCAGCGATTGACTCAAACTTTCCACTGCTTGCCACTCTGTACATCTTCCGATACGAGTTTTCAGTGATTATACGGTTGGTTTTCAATTCGCGGAGCCTCTTCCTTAAAGCTCGAATCTTGTGCATCCACGCTTCTTTCTTGGAGATTTTTGCGTGCTTTGAACTGCTTCTTCTGCCTGGCCCACGCCTTCGTCCCTTCCTTTTCTTTTCATGCAAAACTCGTGCTCTCGCGCGGCTTACACCCTTTTCTGTAAGCCGCTTAATAGTGCCTTCATGAATTAGTTTTCGGATTTCCTCTCTGGTTATGGCTACTTCAACATCGTCCATTCTTTCAGGATTTATCCATACTCGATTCTGCCCGACTTTCAGTATTTGCGCAGCTAAACGCCGCTGGCTTTTAAGACCTGTCATCGTTTCCCTGTTCTTCCTCAAAGTTCTTTTCCTTTCTTTCCGATTTTCTGTTTTCCTTTTTTGCTGATTCCTTTTCTGCAGTTTCCTCTTCTTCTACGTTCTTCTTCTCTTCTCTAGCTTCTTTGAAATTCAGAATCTTTATTTTCCTTCTTCTTGCGTCAACAAGAATCTTAACTCTTTTTCTTTTGCCAACCGCGTGTGCAATTCTTATGGCTTGAGTTTCAGGGGTAACTCTTTCAAGTTCTTCACTATTATACACTAGAACTTCTTCATAACCTGATGCGTGAAGGCCTCTTGCCGCTTTTGGCCCTCTGTATCCAACATTTACTGTGGGCGGCCAACCCTTTATTTTCCTTCGCATCTTGTTGTCTATCCCTCTTGGTCTACGCCAGTTTTTCTTCAAGCGTTTGTACCGCCAACTTTCCTGCCTAACAAATTTAGGTTTCTTCTTTTTCATGCGGGTCTTCAGTTTCAATGCTTTCTGCAGAGTAGCAGCGTTTTTTTCCTTCATTGCGATTCTTCCATTTCTCTGCTTTTTTCATAGACGTATATGCCGTCCAAGAAGACACGGTGATCTTTTCTTTTCACTTTGGTACCTTGTTCAATGTTTGCTGCTGTTTGGCTCACATCTTCGAGGTTTGTGCCTTGAATGATTATGTCTTCACTTTGAACCTTAACTCGGGCTTCGCCTACTATCTTAATCTCTCTTGGGCTTCGTTCACCCGTGAAATTCTCAATCAAAATGGTTTTATCCTTGACTTTCACTGATATTGGAAAGTGGGAGAAAACTATTTTCAATTTGTATGTGAAACCTTTCTTAACTCCAGCAATCATATTCTGAATATGAGAATAAATGGTGCCTACCAGAGCTGCCTCTTTTTTCCTTGGCCACTCAGCCCAGATACGAATCGTATTTTCTTCGAGCTTCAACAGAATTGGAGCGTGGGAAAAATCACGGATTAATGTTCCCTTTTGGCCTTTAACTGTGACCTTTCGTTCTTCCAGTGATACCTCTACGCAATCTGGGATCTGAATGGTCTTGGCCACTTCTACAGCTCGCATTTAATACACCTTTTTCTAGTAGGCGAGTGCCAGTAGCCTACCCCCAACATGTTTTTCCTTTGCCCCTTTATGAGAGAGTACCCCCTTTGGGGTTGACACAACTAATATGCCGACATCTCTTGATGGAAGGAATTTCTTCTCCCACTCTTCAATTTCTTCCACTTTAACTGGGAAGCGTGGCCTGATGGCTCCACATCTGTTTATTCTTCCTAAGAGTTGAACCTTAAACTTCCCTGAGCGACTGTCATCGATGAATTCGAATTCCCCAATGTAACCGTTCAATTGCATAACTCTTAAAACTCTGCCCAAAAGTTTAGACGCTGGACTAATTACACATTCACGTTTGTTGCGCATCTCATTGTTCATGATTGTTGTTAATCCGTTTGCCAACGTGTCCATCTTAATTTCCTCGTCACTCATACTTTCTGAAACCCAGTTTTTCAGCCACTTCTCTAAAACACTGCCGGCATAAATATAAATTGTAACGTCTGATTACAGCTCCACAAGATCCACATCTAACGCATCGTATTGTTCCTTTGCCATATTTTCTTTCCTTTTTAGGTTTTTTCTTGCCCATATCTTTCTCCTCATTGACTATTCTATCTGAATTCCCAAGAAGTCTCTAACAAACACCGTGGCTTCTTCCAGCGTCAAGATATGCCTCGAACCGATTTTCGCTCTTTCTCTCCGCTTTTTTTTAACTCGGTATCCTGGGCGACTGAGGGAAACGCATACATCCATGCCGAATATGCCGATTTCAGGTTCATATCTTACTCCTTGAATTTCGATGTGCTCCTTTATGCCGAAGGAGAAATTACCATATCTGTCGAAACAATTCTTAAAGAGCTTATTGTCAACGACAGGCAAAACCTTTTTCAGCAATTCTGTTGCTCTCTGTTTTCTGAGTGTTACAACGCACGCTATTGGTTCACCTTTTCTTATTCCGAATTCTCTGATAGTCTGCTTAGCCTTCCGTTTGCATGGATTTTGACCGGTCAACTCTTTCAGAACCGTCATGGCTTTT
>DAOVGI010000005.1 GCA_030672475.1 Candidatus Bathyarchaeota archaeon | reverse complement strand
GTTCTCCTTAACCAAGCTAAGAGCTTCTTCCCTCGCTAACATAACGTCACCAGAACTCTTGGTGTGATGCTGTTCTTTTATAGCTTTCTTCATTCGCTTGTAAGCTATTGCCATATTTTCTACACGTCTGATCTGACGCAGAAACGTTTAGACATGTTTCCTGTGCATACGGCATGCAGCAAAGCATAAATGGTATGCATCTGCAGAACGCGAGTGGGAGAAAAGCCAGATTGGCAGGCATTTAATACGATCCGGAAATAATGAAAAAGATCAAACTCGATTTCGTGTGAAAAGAGCTTTTATTGATGACGAGGGTTTTGCTGAGGAAAGTAAGGTTTAAGTCTTCTTCTTTCCTCCCATATAAGAAGCTGATTAGGCGGAGAACCGAATGAAGCGATTACACCATAACGGCGTCTTAGTTCCACGTAAACATGAGGCAAAACGGCTTACTGTTCAAGTGAAGGGAAAGAAGATCAAGCTGACGCCAGAGCAGGAGGAAATGGCTTTCGCTTGGGCTAAAAAGGTGGGAACTCCTTACGTCGAGGATTCTGTATTCGCTGAAAACTTCCATCGTGACTTGTCGAAGAAACTTGGCATCAATATCAAACCAGGCGATGTTGACTACTCCATGATCGTGTCTATCATCGAAAAGGAGCGAAGTTGGAAGGCAAACCTCTCTAGAAAAGAGAGAAAACAGCTGGCGGCTCAGAGGAAAGCCAAGAGGGAAGCAAACAAGAAGCGGTACGGGTACGCGTTCGTTGACGGCATTCAGATGGAAGTCGCCAACTACGCGGTTGAACCCAGTTCAATTTTCATAGGTCGAGGGAACCACCCCCTAAGGGGTCGGTGGAAGGAAGGACCTTGCGAAGAGGACATTGATCTCAATCTCTCGCCAGATGCTCCTAGACCGCGTGGCAACTGGAATGCCATAGTTTGGCAGCCTAGCACCATGTGGATCGCACGATGGCGCGACAAACTCGCTGGCAAAACAAAGTACGTCTGGTTTTCCGACTGTAGCATCATGAAGCAGAAGAAGGATATCGAGAAATTCGATAAGGCGAGTGAGCTCCGCCAGAATCTTGTACGGATCCAAAAGCATATCTTGCAGAACCTTGATGCCAACGATCTGAGACGAAGGAAAACTGCGACCGTCTGCTTCCTTATTGACAGATTGAAGATTAGGGTTGGCGATGAGAAGGATCCTGACGAGGCGGACACGGTTGGAGCCTCGACACTGCGATCGGAGCACGTTCACTGCAACAGTGACGGTACTGTAACTTTCAACTTTCTTGGAAAGGACTCTGTACCTCATGTCTTCAAAGTGAAACTTCCGGAAAATGTCATCAGAAACCTCGACGAGTTCGCGGCGAACGGTGATTCTACCCTTTTCAGCGGTGTAAGCTCAAAACATGTGAGTGAATTCCTTAATGAGGTTATGATCGGGCTTTCAGCAAAGGTCTTCCGTACTTACTATACATCTGAAGCTGTTGAGGCGATGCTGGAAAGGACATCCGTCAGACTTGAAGATCCTCAATATGTGAAGAAACACGTGGCAACGATGGCGAACCTTGAGGCCGCTAAAGTCTGCAATCACCGCCGCACAATCTCCAAGACTTGGGCGTCATCTTTGGAAAAGAAGAAGGATAGGGTTAAAGCTCTAAAAGAGCGGGCGAAGGAGAGTCAAGCTAAACTACGGCGGAAAGCCGAGGAGCAGGAAGAGAGATTTGAAGAAAGATTGAGAAAGCAAGAGGAGAGACTGAGAGAGCTTCAGGAGAAGTTAGAAGCCTATCAGCTGCAACTCGCCGAGAAGAAGGAACAAGGTAAACCCACCCAGACCATGATTAGACGCATTAACCTTAAGCGAAAGACCTTGGCACGACAGAAGCAGCAGATCAAACTGTTGAAGACCAAGCACTCAGAACGGATGAAAAAGCTAGAGGAGAAAATGAAGACTCGAAAGCAACGTGACAAAGCTGCAACGGAAAAGCTGAAACTTCGAATAACAGCTCAGAAGGAGACCCGTGACTACAACCTTACGACATCCCTAAAAAGCTATATCAACCCTCGAATTTACTACGAATGGGGAAAACAGGTCGACTACGACTGGAAGCTGTATTACCCGAAGACCCTTCAGAAGAAGTTCAGCTGGGTTGAAGACACGCCTGCGAATTGACGGTTTTCTAAGTAAAATATATTAGCTGTATGGAAAATCTTGGTCTTACTGTCAGGTGATGGCTGCATGACTTCAAAGAAGTTCCAAGTTACTTGGAAAACTGTTCTGTTGCCGGTACTGGGTTTGCTGGCTTTTTTTCTATACCTTTACATCTTCGGTGTAGATATCCTTACAATAATTGCTACCGCCAAGCGCATTGATGTCTACACCTATTTTCTTGCAACTGTTGCTCTGATATTTGAGACTTTTTTTTTCGCTCTTTCTTGGCGTTTTCTGCTTAACTTCCTTTCTGTGAAACTTTCCATTTTCAAATCCTTCCTATTTGTTTGGTTTGGAATCTATATGGACATATTAATTCCAGCGGAATCCATAAGTGGAGAAATCTCGAGAGTATACTTAGTCACAAGGGAACAAGATGGAACAAGCGGAAAGGTTGTTGCTTCCTTAGTTGCTCATAGACTCATAGGCATGGGCATAAACGTTGTGAGTTTACTCGTTGGAATGGTTGTTTTGCTAACGGAAAAGCAACTGAGTGGAATTGTGCTTAACCTGACGTTGCTTCTCGTCGTCGCCACAGCAACTTCACTGATGTTACTGATTCGTTTATGCACTAAAGAGAAGTGGACACTAAAAATCATTACCACCGTGATAAGATTTGTGGAACGTATCAGCAGAGGAAAATGGCAACTCACGAAAATCAGAGCAGACGTTATTAAAGCTGCGAAGATGTTTCACAATTCGATGAAAGAATATGCTCACGCTCCGAAAACTCTCCTAGCGTCGCTGTCTTTCTCTCTTCTTTCGTGGCTTCTCAGCCTAACAGTGACATACTTGGTTTTCTTGTCCCTAGGAAATCCGATTCACTGGAGCATTATACTTGTGACGTGTTCAATCGTGGTTGCCGTGAAGTCCGTACCTTTGGGCGTGCCCTTTGAAGCTGGGTTACCGGAAATAACCATGTCAACTTTGTACATTTTCTTCGGTGTTGCCCCCGCTGTTAGTGCCACAGCAACTATTCTGAATAGGATCCTGACTGTGTGGTTCAGGTTTTTCATAGGATTTGCAATCCAGCAGTGGCTTGGAATACAGAGAATAACTACGTTAGGTGCAAACACTGAACAACTCATGTCTGAAACGAAGAAAACCTAAATCTCACTTATCTCTAAACTGGACAGGGATGTTTCCTTGAAATGCTGGTGAAAGTTGAAAAGGCTTCAATTGAACATTTGGACAAGCTGTACGAAATTGAGATTAAATGTTTTGAAACAGAAGCCTTCACAAAGCAGCAATTGGCTTATCTGCTGACTGACACCAATTCCGTGGGGCTTATTTCTTGGGTAGAACATGAAATTGTGGGGTTCGCCGTTGGAAAAATGTGTGTAGATGAGAAATCAGCAACTGGACACATATTGACGGTTGACGTTTCCTCAGAATATCGTCGAAAAGGTTTGGGCCTGAGGCTTCTGCAGGAAATTGAGAGAATATTCAAGGAAAAAGGTGTTGAACTCTGCTGTCTAGAAGCACAGGAAGACAACGTTGCAGCGTTAAAGCTGTACCAAAAATCTGGATACAAGGAAATTGTAAGGCTTAAGAACTATTATGGCAAGGCTGATGGAATACGTTTCAGAAAAGTCCTAACCTGACTTCCACAAGTTTAATCCTGTTCTTTCATCAAGCGTCCTCTGCAACGTCACTCCAGCTCCTTCAATCACAACGAGTTCTGCTGTTACACCGACAAAGGAACCTTTCATCAAGTGACCCCCGAAGGCTTCGCCATTCTTGTTTGAGACAACAATGTGAGGATGGATCACTATCCCGTCTTTCTCATTAACTGCTATATTCCCCATGCATGATGCAATCTCTAGTGGCCCATCAAACTCTATAAAAGAGTATTTTCCTTCCTTATAGTATCCCACAATCGCGTTCTTCAAGCTTCCAATCAAAATGAAAATTCCCGCTGTTATTCCGCTTTGCTTAACCCTTTTCTCAATGGCTTCAACTAGGTCTTCCCCTTCAAATATTCTGGAAAACAAAATCCGGCCGACTTCTCCCTTCAGCATACTTTTCTCCTCATCTGATTCTGTTAGGACGCCTTCCCATTTAAATTTTAGCGGTTCTCAATGTCAGGATGTGAACTCAAATATTAGATGTCAAACTAAGTGATGGAGAAAGTCTGTCTGACAAAAAACCTGAAACACAGAGGCTTATCAAGGCAATTGTAGTTCTCATCCATAATACTGCATGGAAGTGTGGAATATTGGAACGGTCAATTGTAGATTATCTTGATAAAAGAACCTGGGGATCAGAAACCCCCCGGACAACCATGAATGATATGATTCGCACGTTCAAGTTGACCTGTGGAAAGAAGAACGAGTTCTTGGATGCTCTGAAAAGGCTTGAAAGAATAAGAATCTTAAGTGTACAAGTCTGAACTGCTGGCGAAAACGGCGGATTCAAGATTTTGCAGAAAGTTTCCTTGCGTTTCCAATCCACTTTTCAGTGATTTTCGGTGAAATCTCCAATTTGCCAGCTAAATCCTTTGCTGAAGCCTTGACTAAGTCCTCTATATTGTTTATGCCTAACACTTTAAGTTGTTCCGCCCGTTTTTCTCCTATGCCTTTAACTTCCGTAAGTACAGCAACTGTGGGTTCAGCCTCTATTACGGTTTCTTCTTCGGTGACTGTTTCTTGGGCTGTTGAGGCTGAAGGAGGTAATGTCTCGATTCCTGTGATTCTTGGTCTTTGAGAATAGCCTAGTCCAATGAAGAGAAGTCCTAGTACAACTGTTGCCACAGTCCACAAATCCTGTTGATCTACGTGCCAGTACAGCACTATTGCGGTTAGAATAAAAAATATTATTGCTACCGTGTAAAGGGCATAATCTGAACGCATATCGTCTTTCTCCTTAACTCCATTTACTCTTCTATGCAAGGGTTTAAATAACTTTCTGAATTTTTCTGATGGAAACGCGGAAATTCGGCGTTCTTGTTGCTGTCTCTGGGAAATAACTCATTTTTTCAGCAGTTCCTCCTCTGGCGGTGGCTGTCTTATCAGTCCTTTATCCATCAATAGCTTAAGGGAATCTCTGACGTTTTTTATTATTGCCACAGCTCTTTCGTACAGTTCTTGTCTGCTTGGTTTTATTCTTGCTACTCCTTGCTCTATCGATTTTAATGCACATGCCACGGCTTCACGCGGATAAACCTCCCACTCATCCATTCTCGGCAGAATGTCATTATCGTCTATTCCTCTTTCTTCTGCAAATTTCGCCAGTTCTTGGGCTGCTGCTATGCACATGTCGTCCGTGACAGTTTTTGCTCTCACATCCAAGACGCCACGGAAGATTGCTGGAAAACCCAGACTGTTGTTGACTTGGTTTGGGAAGTCGCTTCTCCCAGTCGCCACGATTCGAGCTCCTGCTTCCTTCGCTTCCCACGGCCAAATTTCTGGGATTGGATTTGCACATGCAAAGACTATACTATCGTCAGCCATAGTTCCAACCCATTCTTTTCGTATTACACCTGGACCTGGTTTGGATGCTGCTACTACGGCATCCACGGATTTGAAGGCTTCTGCTATCATGCCTGTTCTTCCTTCAGCGTTTGTTTTTTGAGCTAACTCGTATTTCCAAGGATTTACTTCCTTGTTTATGTCTGTTCTGCCAGGGTGCAGTATGCCCTTTGAATCCACCATTAACAGATTACCTGGCTTTATTCCCCACTTCATTAGAACGTAGGCTGTTCTTGTGTTTGCTCCACCCACACCTACCAGAGTTATTAGGCTTTCTTTCGGGTTTTTGCCCACCAGCTTGAAAGCGTTCATCAAACCGGCCAGTATTACTGTGGCTGTTCCCTGTTGGTCGTCATGCCAAACCGGTATCTGTAAGCGTTCCCGTGTTTTCTCCAGCACATGGAAGCATTTTGGCTTGGCTATGTCCTCCAGGTTTATCCCTCCGAATGATGGTTCAATTAGCTCGCACGCTCTGATTATTTCCTCAGGATCTTTTGTTCTTAGGCATATTGGGAAAGCATCAACTCCGCCTAAATATTTGAATAGTAAACCTTTTCCTTCCATTACTGGCAATGCTGCTTCTGGACCTATGTCTCCCAAGCCTAAAACGCGAGTTCCATCAGTTACTACTGCCACGTAGTTCCAGCGATTCGTAAGCTCAAAGGACTTGTCCGGGTTTGCATGAATTTCTCTGCACGGAGTTGCAACGCCTGGTGTGTACCATATTGCAAAGTCATCTGCACTTTTGATTGAGCATTTCGGCATTGTTTGAACTTTTCCTTCATAAAACCTGTGTAGTGGAGAAGCCAGCTGTGCTGGTTTCTTAGCCTTAGCTAATAACTCTTCAACGGTTGGTTTTCTATCCTTCTGCGAGTTTATCATGCCTGTTTATTCTCCTTTCAACAAGCGTAAGATGTTATTGTTCGAGCGTATAAGGTTTAAGGGTTTTGATGACGGTTAGCGGAGAACATGATTTACAGGTTTGTCAAAAGCCTTTTAGATAGAAAAATCGTTGGCGAATTAATGTGTCTTGTGGTATGAAATATAATGATGTTGAAAACTAGGTTATAAAAAAAAGAAATGATATTAGATGAAGGAAAAAAGACGCGTTGTCACGTCGGAAAGATATTTTTCATGGTGAAAGGCTCGGAACGAACCTTATACCAATTAAAGCCATCGAAAAGGCTTAGTATCTTCTTCTGTATCCGCCTGTTCTTCTTTCTCTGAACGGTCTTCTAGGCCGCTCATACACCTTGTTTGACAGGTTGTTTTCTGTGTTCACGTCGCCTTCGAGGGGTTTCTCTGCAATCTCCAATGTACCGTACCTGCCAACGTTTAGGCGCATGTTGCCCCTGAATAGGTTTATGTAGCCGTTCTTAACGTTAACTGTGTCTCCTTCGTTTACTTTTTCAATGTTGTCATCCCATAGGGTCAGGTAAACGCATCCTGTCTCGTCGCCTACCAATGCATCGCACACACGGTGAGGTGCTCCATCTCTTCCTGTAGCAATGTTTCTAACTTCGCTTTTTGACATCGCTTTTGCTATGACGTTCACAGCTCTAGAAGTGGGGGTCAATTCACCTACTTTCACATCTACTGGTTGTCTGTTTCTGGAAAAACCTTCAACAGCCAAGTCTATTCAACACCTTATATATATTAACAACACAGATAATATCGCCATACACTTAAGGTTTTTGGTTATAAATCCTGCCTTTAAGTGTCATATCTCTTAGGCTTTCTGAAGATCTTGATGCCGTTCATTTCGATTGCGTAATCGAAGCCTGTTGCCACGATTCTTCTTGGTTTCTTCCACGGTGGTGGCTGTAGCAACATCATACTCGTCATTCCAAACCGATGAGCTGAGTATATTTCAATGTGTTTTCAATCCCTTTGTGACCCAGAAGCTTCTTCACCAGTAGGATGTCTCGGCATCATACTACACCTCTAAAATCGTGACTAGGAAACATACAAAACTACCTAGGGGGGAGGGGGGTAGGCTGCGTACAAAGCGGAAAACAAGCAGAATTTGAATCAGTTGTCCTGAACACTTGGAAAAGCCTAGATTTCGCATGAAAAACTATGTAGTTACATGCAAACTGCATATGAAAAATATTGAATTTCTGATATGGTTCATTCATTCTTGAATGTTATACTTTTAGCGCGCGCTTAAGGTTAATTGGGATCGTTAAGAATGGTTCAAGAAAGTTCAGTGTGACATATGTATACACGAGAAATTGAGAAGTTAATCTTTTTTCTGCTGTTCCTTATTCACCATCTCATTAATCTGCTGCTCCATCGTGTGCCCATGACAATGAACCAAAGCATTTTTGACGCCAGCAACCTTCAAAGCAGCACTCTTAATATCCATAGCCAACTTAAAAGCAATGGGACAGAAAGGACTTGAAGGTACAAAATTCACCTCAAAGATGCCGGCTCTTTCTCTTCAACGTTAGTAATCATATGCATCTCAGCAAAAGTTAAACCGGTCTCAGGATCAACAACCTTGCCAACAGTTTCAATCACTTTATCTCTTAATCCTGTCAAACTTTACACCAATCTACTTGTAGTGGGTAATGAGAATGCATTCATATAAAATGTTATATAAAACTATAAATTCTGATTGTTTTTCTGCAGGTACATGCGCCAGCTCAAAGTCATCGTTTTTGGATGCGAGACTTTCATCTCATCCAGCCGCGAAATGGTAGTGTTGTGTGGCGCCTTCAAAACTGCTTCTGGGTTTGTGTATGCTTCTTTACAGATTCTGCGCACAGCTTCAATAAAGCGGTCAAGTTCTTCCTTCTCGAAGGTTTCTGTGGGTTCAATCATCAATGCTTCATCAACTATGAGTGGAAAATAAGTCGTTGGCGCATGTAATCCATAGTCAAGCAGACGTTTGGCGATGTTTAATGCTGAGATACCAGTTTCTCTCTTTAGAGGCTTTGCACTGATAACGCACTCGTGCTTTCTAGGTTTTTCCTTGCCATAGGGAAGAGTCAATCCCTTAATCTCCTTAAGTTTTTCAGCTAAATAGTTGGCGTTCAAAACAGAGACTTCAGCCACTTCTTTCAAGCCTTCAAACCCTAAACTCAAAATGTAAGCGTAAGCCTTCAACAAAACAGCCGAATTCCCGTAAAAACCTCTTATTTTCCCAATGCTATGCGGCATATCATAGTCAAAGTGAAAGCTTTCTCCATCAAAGACTATGCGTGGTACAGGTAGAAACTTAGCCAGCTTCTTGGAAACACCGACTGGACCAGCTCCAGGGCCTCCTCCACCGTGTGGAGTGCCAAATGTTTTATGGATATTCATGTGGACTATGTCAAAGCCCATGTCGCCAGGTCTAGCTTTACCAAGTATAGGGTTTAAGTTTGCTCCGTCATAATAGAGGAGCCCACCAGCCTCATGAACAATATTGGCTATTTCCTCGATGTTCTCCTCAAAGATTCCAAGAGTGTTAGGATTTGTAAGCATTAATCCAGCTGTGCTTTCAGAAACAGCCGCTTCCAACGCTTCAACGCTGACACAGCCATCCTTATCCGACGGGATAACGACAACGTTAAATCCAGCCATAACCGCACTTGCAGGATTAGTACCATGCGCAGAATCTGGAACGATTATCTCTGTTCTCTTTTCATTTTCACCATTCAATTTATGATAAGCACGCATGAGTAATGTACCTAAAAATTCGCCGTGAGCCCCTGCAGCAGGTTGCAGACAGACCTCATAAGTGCCAGTTATCTCAGCAAGCCACCGCTCCAGCCTAGAAAGAATTTCCAATATGCCCTGTACATCGCCTTCATCTTGATACGGATGTGCCATGCTTATGCCAGGCAAGTTTGCGAGCAACTCATTTATTCTCGGATTATACTTCATTGTGCAGCTTCCAAGCGGATACAAGCCGGAATCAATACCATAATTCATTTCGGATAGACGCGTGAAATGCCTTACAACTTCAACCTCCGAAAGCTCCGGAAGCCCAGGCTGACTCTTGCGTTGCATGTTCTCAGGAACAAGCATGCTCACATCGCCGATAGTCCGACTTATTTCCTCTTCAACTTTCGGAAGAACGTGTCCTCTCCGCCCCTTTCTTCCAAGACTGAAAATTAACGGCTCATCCCAGTTTGTCTGCTTAAACATAATGCTTTCATCTCTTTCCAGCTAGAATCTCCTCCAAAGACGTCGTAAGACGCTCAATCTCCTCCTTGGAATGGATTTCAGTCACACAGTAAAGAGCGGTTTCGCCGAGTTCAGGAAACTCCTTTGAAATGTCCTTGCCGCCTTGGATTCTCCTCTTCAAAAGTTTTTGATGCACTTCTTTAACGCTTAAACCTGTTTCATTAAAGTTCACTGTGAATTCTTTGAAGTGCGCTGATTTGAAAACTGGGGCTTTGACACCGCTTATTTTCGAAAGTAAATGGACAGCATAATTTGCGTTGTACATTATTGTTTCGCCGAGTTCTCGCAATCCTTCTGGTCCAAGCAGAGCCATGTAAACAGCTGATGCTACAGCACACAAGGCTTCATTAGTGCAAATGTTTGATGTTGCTTTTTCGCGTCTAATATGTTGTTCACGAGTTTGTAAAGCCATGCAGAAACCTTGTCGGCTGCCGTCCATTGTTGTTGTCATCCCTATTATGCGTCCAGGCATTTGCCTAATCAACCTTAAGTCGTTACGACAAGCAAAAATCCCGAGAAGAGGTCCACCAAAATTCATGGAGTTTCCAAGGGGTTGAGCCTCGCCGATTACTATATCTGCACCATAATTGCCTGGAGGTTTTAAGATTCCAAGGGAGGTTGGGTCAACGCCCGTTATGGAAATTGCTCCATGCGTATGTGCTTCTCTGCTTATTTCGTCGACTTGTGTTTCAATGAAACCTAAAAAAGATGGATTTTCAATGTAGACGGCTGCCGTTCTGTCTGAAATCTTATTCCTCAAGTCCTCAAGACTGATCTGTCCAGTTTCCATGTTGTAAGCCACTTGTTTGATCGATATTCCAGCTGGCTCAGCATAAACTTGCAGCGTTGCCAATCTCTCTGGATGAATAATTTTAGGGATTAGAATTTCGTTTCGCCTTGTCAATCTAGATGCCATGCGAGCTGCCTCACCTAAAGCAGAAGCCCAATCATAGAGAGAGCAATTAGCAACTTCCATGCCTGTTAACTCGCAAATCATGCTTTGATACTCAAAAAGAGCTTGAAGCATACCTTGCGAGATTTCAGGCTGGTAAGGCGTGTAAGATGTGAACAGTTCACTACGTTGAGCAATCTCTTTGACAACTGCTGGAACATAATGAGGCCAACAGCCAGCGCCTAAAAATACTAGCATATCGCTGGAAACATTGTTTTTTGAAAGTGAAGCCTCAACATGCTTTTTGATCTCCAACTCTGATAAGGCTTCAGGTAGATTCAGCGGCCTTTTCAAACGATACTTTTCTGGAACATCCCTGTACAATTCTTCCATGTTTTTTATGCCTATTTCCAGCATCATTTCCTGTTTGATTTCAGGCGGAGAATTCGGAATATATGGGTGGCTATGCTTGCTCATGGCTCTTTCCTCATTGAGAATTAAGAGTAATCGGCATTAGCTTCTTTAAGCTTTTCAGGACCTGCTGAATCTAAACTTGAGAGGATTGTCAATACTGTATTCCTTTTGTTGTAACCATTTCCTTTGGATACTTGATGGCTATGATTTCATTCACAAAGTCTGCACGTTTTACAAGTTCTTTTGGGGCAAATCTTCCTGTCAAGACGACATTGGTTTTTTCTGGAATTCTGTTCAGAAATTCAAGGACTTCTTTCAGGCTTAAAAGGTTGCAGTGCAAAGCTAAATTAATTTCGTCCAGAATTAGGAGATGAGGTTTTTTCTCTTTAACGGTTTTTTCTGCGAATTTCAAGGCTTCACGGGCTAGTTCTCTGTCTTGCTCCCCTAGATTACTTAGTCCGTGCCATCCTTTACGGCCAAATTGGTAGATTTCATAGTACGGTTCAAGTTTTTTCCGAATCTTGTATTCGCCAGTGTTCTTCCACCATTTTAAGAATTGAATTATTACAACTTTATGTTTGTGTCCGACAGAGCGCAATGCTAAGCCTAAAGCATTTGCAGTTTTTCCAGCTCCTGACCCGGTGTAAAGATAAACATAACCCATTTGTTTTCCTCTCTTTCCGTTATTTCCTTATTGTTCAATGATTATAAGTTTTAAACATGACATTGGCGAAATCCGCGATTTCTTCTCCTTTGTTACGCGCGCTATGAGTCAAAACTTCTGCTCCAGGCTTTTGCAGCCAACAATGCCAATGGCTCTTTCTGAAGTTTCTATTTGCTCCTGCAACTCGCATTGTGAACAATTCTGTTACAAGTTTTAAATAGGATTACGCTTTCTTGTTACTCATGGAGCACTAGTAAATGGAATACGATTATGAAAAGCTGTTGAAGAAGGCACGTTCACAGATCCCTGAGATTGCTTCAAAACATGAACGTTTAGAGCTTCCCAGAATAATTCATGCGATCATAGGTATGCGTACAATATTTCAGAATTTTAGAGAGATCGCTGAAGCTTTGAACCGTGATCCTAGGCATCTTCTGAAGTTTTTGACGAGAGAGATGGCTACGGCTGCAACTATGGAAGAGTCAAGAGTGATTTTTAAGGGTAAATTTTCGAGGGATACATTTGAGAGGCTTCTGCAGAGATACTTGGAGCAATTTGTCACGTGTCCAGTTTGTAAGCGTCCGGACACGAAAATTGTTAAGGAGAAACGTCTATTATTCTTAGTGTGTGAAGCGTGTGGAGCAAGATCATCTGTTAGACAACTGTAAGAGCGTTTGAGCCTTGGATGTTTATATGAACCTTAGAAAAACTGGTGGCAACGTTCTTTTAGCCATATGCGATGTTGAAATACTGGGTAAAACGCTGCGGAAAGGAAAAATGGTTTTTCATGTGAGCGAAGAGTTTTACAAAGGCACAAAAGCCGAAATTGAAGAAGCCATGGCAATGATAAAAAACTCGACAATAGTGAATATGATAGGGAAAAATGTTGTTGAAAAAGCCATAGAAAAAGGTTACGTGCATCCGGAAGCAGTACTTAACATAGAAGGAGTTCCACATGCACAAATTGTGAAGATGTAACCATTAGACCTGTGACAGGATAAACATGCTTTTAAGGAAGCGGTTATACTCTTTCAAAGGAAAGATTGAGGTGGCTAATTGGGCAAGAAGAAGGTCATAAGCGAAGAATCATTGAATGAGATGGTGCTTCCATCTGAAAATGATGTTTTAGGTATAGCTGTTAAAATGCTTGGTTATGACCGTCTTTTGGTTAAATGTCAAGATGGCCATGAACGTTTATGTCGGATCCGCGGTAAAATGAAAAGGCGTGTTTGGATACGTCAAGGAGATGTCGTTCTAGTTTCTCCTTGGGATTTTCAGTCCGACAAGCGTGGAGACATTTTTTGGCGGTACAAGCGTTCTCAAGCAGAATTGCTTCGCAGGAAAGGTTACTTGACCATCTGATTGGTTATGGATGGAGAAGGATAAGTGTCTTTTCGGGAACTCGTCGAAAAAAGGATTCGTAAGAAAGAGAGGGATTATGAGACTGAGCGGTTAATGAGGGAGAAGCGAAGCGAAGAATACGAAGTTTTAGAAGAGGTTTTTGATCGTTCAACGTTGATGGTGATTTACAACTTCATGAACAAAGGAGTTATAGACGAAATTCACGGTGTTGTTAAAGCTGGAAAAGAATCACGTGTTTATTGGGGAAAAGATAAACAGGGAAACGAATTAGCAATAAAAATATACTTGACTATTTCAGCTGAATTCCGAAAAGGTATGCTACAATACATTGAGGGAGACCCGCGATTTAGGGGAGTGAAACGTGATACGCGCTCCATAATTTTTACATGGGCTCGGAAAGAATTCAGGAATCTGAAGCAAGCTATGGCCGCGAAAGTCAGAGTTCCGGAGCCAATTGCATTGAAAAAAAACGTGTTAGTAATGGAGTTTATCGGGAAAAACGGAGTAAGTGCTCCTTCTATGAAGGAGCAGTCGCCGAAGAATCCAGAAAAAACCTATAAAGCTCTTCTAAAGTATTTGAGGCGCCTTTACCGTAAGGCTAAACTTGTTCACGGAGATTTAAGTGAATACAACGTTATGATTTGGAGGGGTCATCCTGTGCTGTTTGATGTTTCACAAGCTGTTCCACCTTCACATCCCCTAGCAGATTCTCTTCTAGACAGAGATTTAAGAAACATGAACAGGTACTTCAGCCGTTTAGGCGTCAAAGTCTTCTCAATTGAGGAGTGTTACAGGAAGGTTACAGGTCATGGCGGAAGCTAATGTATTCCTGAAAATCCCAAGAGAACGAATAGGCGTCTTGATAGGACCAAATGGAGCAACCAAAAAACACATTGAAAAGACGCTTTTGGTGACGATTGAAATAGATAGCGAATTAGGTGGCATCACAATAGCTTTAGCTAAAAATGCTGAAGATCCATCTTTACTCTTCACGGCTAAGGATGTTGTAACCTCCATTGGAAGGGGGTTCGCTCCGAAATTTGCTTTCCGACTAATCCGCGATGAAGACGCTTTTCTAGAAGTTATTGACCTCCGCGCTATTTTCGGGAGATCTGAATCCGATATAAAACGTGTCAAAGGGCGGATCATTGGGATGGAAGGCAAAACCCGCAGGATCATTGAGGAGCTGACAGAAACCAACGTGTGTATTTACGGACATACTGTCAGCCTGATTGGAGACATTGAACAGATCCAAGCTGCAAGAGAGGCTATTCAAATGCTGATTAGAGGAAGCCAACACAGCACAGTCTACAGATTTCTACACAGAAAACGAAGAGAACTCAAGAAAAGAAAGCTTGAGCTTTGGGAGAAACCGGCAGGGGAATAGCCAGCCAGCTCCACAATCAATTGACAAAAGCACAAGAATGCTCAACGCACAGAAGTATTTTGAGAAGAAACAACCAATTCCCGCTGGTAGATGTTCAAACCTGTCTCTCAGCCTTCAACGCACAACATGGCAAAGCATCTCACAATTATGTGAGGCTTCAACACAAAGTACCTTTTCTCTCTCAGGTGTCGAAAAGAAGAAACGTGTAGACCTCTACTCAATCAAGATAAGAAAAAAATGTTCTGTAGAAGTTAAAAAACTAGGGTACACGGCGGGCTCTCCGCACTCAAGATCTCAATCATTTTGATTCAGCGGGGCCAGAGTCGTCATCGCCCACCATCCAAATCAAATGTTGGACTTAAATAAAAAGTTATAGGACTTGTACGCGTGTTGAAGATCGTGTTAAAGTATATTCGCTTAGTCCCATTGGCTGCTGAAAGCCTCGGCGTAAGATCAATGTGCACTTATGTTGAAACTCCAGACGTGAAAATACTTCTTGATGCAGGGGTTTCTCTTTGTCCAAACCGTTTCGGTTTGCCTCCTCACCCAGAAGAGTTTAAAGCCGTAGACTTCTGTCGCAGAAAAATTGCAGAAGCTGCTGAAAAGGCTGAAATCGTGACGGTGAGTCATTATCATTTTGATCATCATACACCTTCTTATGAAGATTGGATATGTAATTGGACGGAGGCGACAGAAACAGCTAGGCAAATCTACGAGGGGAAAACCGTCTTAGTGAAGAATCCCCGAGAAAAGATTAATTATAGCCAAAGGAGAAGAGGATGGATGTTTAAGAAGACAGGTGGAAAATTCGCGAAAAAGCTTGAGATTGCAGATGGAAAAACCTTCACCTTCGGAAA
The DNA here is from genome assembly GCA_030672475.1 of Candidatus Bathyarchaeota archaeon. Classification (GTDB taxonomy): domain Archaea; phylum Thermoproteota; class Bathyarchaeia; order Bathyarchaeales; family Bathycorpusculaceae; genus SOJA01. The sequence goes on along the minus strand of DAOVGI010000005.1, from coordinate 3,611 downwards.
ATCCACAAAAATCAGTTTTTCAGAGCCTGTTTTTCATGGACCTGAAAACTCAGTGTTAGGTTGGGTTCTAATGACTACGATTAAATATCAAGACGAGAAATTCATGTTTGCATCGGATGTTCAAGGTCCAATGTGTTCGCGCGCGCTTGAACTGATTCTAAGAGAAAGACCGAAAATAGTTATGATTGGCGGCCCACCACTCTACTTGTCCGGATTCAAAGTTAAAGAAGAAGCCATTCAGAAAGGCTTGGAAAATCTGGAGGATATCGTTGAAAATGTGTCTTTGACAATTTTGGAGCATCATGTTCTAAGAGACGCAGATTGGCGAGAAAAAACAAAAAATGTTTTCGAGAAAGCACAAGAGTGTGATCACGAAGTTTTAACGGCGGCTGAATTCTTGGGGAAGAAAAATCTCTTGTTAGAAGCGGCGAGAAAACGGCTTTTCGTTGAGAAACCGCCTTTAAGAGAATTCGAGAGTTGGATGCGAAAAAATAGAGCGACGAAAAGGCATGTGAAGCCTCCCATTTAATGTTTGAGCAGTCTTTCTATTTCAACTACATCTTCTGATAAGCGTTCATACCGTATTCCATGGAACGGTGTCGAAATTTTCTTTTCTTTCAATATGAAACGCAGTTCTTCTATTAGAATTCCTGATCCGTTCACCTTTTCATGTTCTGAAGTGTTTTCACCGCGATTTCTCTTCGAAGTTTCATTGACACCGCAGCTTGGGCTTCCATCAACACCTATGACCAGTTTTGTTTTTATTCCGCATTTTGCATACTCTTGTATTTGATCAGCTGTGTCTCGGGCGATTTTTCTGCAATGTTTTCTAAACATGGGTGTATCATATTGATCTTTGGATTGAGCTGCTCTTGACATGCCAGCGTAAGAGAGTTCAGGACACGGCATTTGCACTATGCCTATGTCGTGACGTATTAGAGATTCCATAATTTCAGTTATTATGCTTGATCTTTTTGCTAAGCCTAAAACACGAGAATTTTGATTTAGGATGCAGTGAGCAACTACAGCTACCTTTGCACTTCTCTTATCCTTGAACAGTTTGTACACATCACCTTTCAAAGGTCTCTTTCAATCACGGTTTATTTAGCAGTTGTTCATGAATTATTCTTCTCTGGTCCTCTCTTATTCGCTCAATCATGTCTCCAATCATGTCAGCCTTTGTCGTTAATCTACCAATGGAGTGATGGTTACCATTTGTGATTGAAGCTATGGTTTCTGTGACAAAGAATCCGTAGGTTTCATGACCGTACATGTGAGGATTTGTGTTCACAATAATTGTGTGTACATTCTCGCGTCTAAGGATTTTTGAAACAGACATTACGTCCTTTACAGCCATGTCTTCGTATTCTCTGACGATGGCTCGAGCTTCCTCTATATGCCGAGCTTCACCAGTTTCAAGACTTCTCTTCAAAGGCACATTTGCGCTCCCATCAGTTATTATCACCATAACAGGCACAGTTGACGGGTTTCTTCTTTCAGCTTCTTTCAGAACTTCCAACGCCTTTAAAATTCCAGCGGCAAGTGGGGTAAAACCACTGACACGCAGCCTTAAGAGTCTGTTTGCCACAACTCTGAGGTTTGTTGTCGGATGTTGAACAACAACAGCGCTAAAATCTTTCAAAGCTACTATTCCGACACTGTCTCTATACCTGTATGCATCGTTGTGAAGCTTAAGCAAGGCTTCTTTTACAGCGTCGAGATTGAGAAGCATAGAGCCGCTTAAGTCAACTACGAAAACCATTGTTAAAGGAGCCTTGTACACTCTTAGCTTTTCACGCACATCCTGAAAACAGATTCTTAACGCTGTTTCTGACGGTTTCTTCCGGTTCTTCTGTCTTCTAGCTGCTTCTCGTATGGTTGCGGGGATGTGGATGTCAACGGGTTTCCCGTGTGGAAACTTCCATCCGTAAGGTTTACCTTTATGAAGAGTCGTGATTGCTTGAGCATGTCTTCCAGCATAGACTCCCTGCTTTCGAATTCTAATTCTCTTCATCTTTAGGAAAAACTTTGATGGGGAAACAATTCTTTTTTCTGAACTGCTGAGAATTGGAAAGCCTTGAGAAACTTCCAGTGATCTTGCAGCGTCGTTCACTGTGGGAATTCCTTTCATTTCACCTTCTTTTTTGATTTTTTCTTCATAGGTTTCTCCGCGAAGCTTTTTGGAGCCTACTTGAAGGCCATCAGTAACAGGTGCGTTTTCAGGGCTTCGCTTCAATTTTTTTCCAATTCCGAAGAGGACGCCGCCCATCAACCGGTTTAATAGGAACATTAGTTTGAGCTGTTTCCTTCGAAATTTCTTCATAAAATTTTCTTTTTTGGCTTTTTCTTCTTCTTCCTTGGAAGCCTCTTTTTTAGTCCAGAAAATGGCTTTTCCTTTTAAGAAGCGTCTCTTTTTCATTTTCTCTTTTGTTGTTTTTCCTGTTTTTTCGAATTCAAAAGTTTTCTTTACGGTTGTCTTGAAGGCATTCACTATCTGCTGTGGAGTTGCAGGTTCAATGAATCCTCCTTCCCTTGTTCTATGGCTTAATGCAAGCTCAGCCGCAACTAGAACATCTTTTAGTCCAACTTTTTTTCTGTTTTCAAATGCCACTAACGTTGATGCTGCTTTTGCGATGACTATGTCAGGGCGTAAACCGTCAACTTTCAGCTCCAAACATGTTTTGCAGATGGCTTCAAGAAGACTTTCAGGGATGACAACGTCTTCCAATCTTTTTCTTGCTTCTGATATTCTGTTTCGCATCTCCTCCTGCAGAGGCTTGTATTTCTCATAAAAATCTTGAGGGCCAGCTTCAAACTCCATGTTCCTTTTAACCACTTCCACTCTGTCTTTCACGGATGTCATTCTGTCCACTAGGACTGATAAAGGAAACCGATCAAGAAGCTGTGGTCTTAATTCTCCTTCTTCAGGATTCATTGTTCCTATAAATATGAACCTTGAAGGATGATTAATTGAAATTCCTTCTCTTTCAACAATGTTCCATCCTGTGGCTGCAGCATCCAATAAGTCATCTGCGATGTGGTCAGGCAACAAGTTAACCTCATCCACGTATAGAATGTTCTGGTTTGCCTCGGCGAGGATTCCAGGTTCCAACGCTTCAATCCCATACTTTATTGCTTTTTCCACATCAACGCTTCCAACGACTCTGTCTTCTGTTGCGCCGAGAGGCAGATCAACAACAACCATCTCTCTTTCTTCCACTGAGAGCTTCTTTCCTTTCTTGACCTTTTCACTGCATTTGGGACACATGTTAGATGGGTCATAAGAACTGCAGTTGAAAGGACAATCTTTGACAACTATTATTTTCGGGAGGATGTCAGCTAAGGCTCGGACAATGGTGCTTTTTCCAGAGCCTTTTGATCCTCTTATCAGCAAACCGCCGATCTTCGGGTTAATGGCATTAATTAGAATGGCCAGTTTAAGCTTGTCTAAGCCCACAACAGCGGAGAACGGAAAAACCAGCCTTCTTCTTTGCATAATGTTGACGGCCCCTTCCATTTCAGTAAAGAGCAAGTTTCAACCTATTAGTTTTTAGGGTATATCCCAATTCCAAGAATGAGAGTCACGTATCATAATAGAGACATTACTCATG
>DAOVGI010000017.1 GCA_030672475.1 Candidatus Bathyarchaeota archaeon | reverse complement strand
GCAGTCTTAATCCCTCGCACAATGTATGGTGTCACGAAGGTTGCTGGTGAGCTGTTGTGTAACTACTACTTCCTTCGATTTGGCTTGGATGTGCGAAGTGTTCGCTATCCCGGCATCATAAGTAGCGAGACTCCTCCGGGTGGGGGCACAACCGACTATGCGGTGGAGATATTTTATGAAGCCATCAAGAACAAGCAGTACACATGCTTCGTGAGTGAGGACACGGTGTTGCCAATGATGTATATGCCTGACTGTATCAAGGCGGCCCTCGAGTTAATGGAAGCTGACTCCTCTCTGATTAGATGTCGCACGAGTTATAACGTGACGGGAATGAGTTTCTCGGCAGGACAGCTAGCGTCAGAAATCAAAAAGTACATTCTCGAATTTGAATGTGGATACAAGCCTGACTTTAGACAGAAGATTGCGGATTCTTGGCCAATGTCAATAGATGACAGTGTAGCTCGTGAGGAGTGGGGTTGGAACCCAACGTATGACTTGGCTGCCATGACAAAGGATATGATTGGAAAACTGACGAAACGGTTTGCTGAAGGCAAATGTTAAAAGAAACTAAAAGTAAGTTTTGTAAAAGGTGTTCAATATGGCTGTTTCACGTCATCCAACAAGGTATTTAGGTGAAGAATATCAACGTTTGGTTCGCGAAAGCCTCAATTGGCAGCTTAGGGTTCTGGAAAGCGCGAGCGAACCAATCTGCACTGTAGATGGAAAAGAAGTCTTGATGCTTTGTGCAAACAATTATCTGAATCTTGCAACCCATCCACGAGTAGTCAAGGCAACGATAGAGGCAACCCAAAAGTACGGAGCAGGTGCAGGTAGCGACAGATCAATTTCTGGCAACATGCTTCTTCATGAAGAATTAGATCGTCGTCTCGCAAGGTTCAAGAACGCTCCAGCTTCGCTGACTTTTCAAACGGGTTTCATGGCCAATGAAGGGCTTATTCCACAACTCGCTGGTAGAGGCGACCTATTCGTTTCAGACGAGTTGAACCACGGTTCAATAATCGACGGAGTAAGACTGAGCCGTGCGGACAGAGCCATATTCAAACATAAAAACATGGAAGACTTGACACGTGTGATGGAGGAAGCGGAAAAGCACGATCCTCCGTACAAACATATTTGGATCTTTACTGATGGAGTCTTTAGTATGGACGGAGATCTTGCACCACTAGCGGAAATAGCTAAAATTGCAGAAGAGCATGGTGCAGGGATATACGTTGATGATGCTCATGGTGAAGGCGTATTAGGCGAAGGAGGACGCGGCATCGTAAATCACTTCAAACTAGGACGTGATAAGGTTCAAGTAGAGATGGGAACTTTCTCAAAGGCTTTCGGCGTCGTGGGTGGACACATCACCGGAGGTGAAGATCTCCGCAACTTCACATACAACAAGGCTAGAAGCTGGCTGCTAAGTGGTGCTGTTCCACCAGGTGTTGCCGCTGCCTGCATCGCAGCAATAGATGTGCTGGAAACAGAACCACAACATGTTAGAAGAGTTTGGGAAAACCGCAATCATCTCTTAAATGGATTTAAGGACGCAGGTTTTGACACGGGAAATACGGAGACACCGATAATTCCAGTGATGTGCGGCAAAAGCAAAACCTCAAAGGATCTCTCGGACTACCTCTGGACAAAGGGAATTTTCGTACTGCCGATATTCTACCCAATGGTCGCAAGGGAAAAAGCTAGAATTAGAGTCCAACTGTGCACAAAACATACAACAGAACAGCTAGATAGAGCTTTGGAAGCCTTCAAAGAAGGCGGCAGAGACTTAGGAATCATCTAGAAACCTCACGTGCACCCTTCCTTTTTCAATGTCTTGTTGTAGATGCTTATGAGTGTAGCTTTAGAGAAACAGTTGTTAAGAGAGAAAATTTGGAGTGAGATTGAAAAATCCGGAATCGCGGTTTTTCCTATACCGTGTCAGGGTAGAATCCCAAATTTTAAAGGGGCGGAAACTGCAGCTCGAAGACTTCAAGAACTTGAGGAATGGAAAAACGCTAAAGTTATTTTTGTCAGTCCAGATTCGCCGCAACGCAAAGTTAGAGAAAACGCTCTCAAAGACGGAAAAACTTTGATAGTAGCTTCTCCAAGGCTTAAAAAAGGCTATTTTCTAATCAATCCAGCAAAAGTAAAGGGAAAAGAACGTTTCGCGTCTACAATCAAAGGTGCCTTCAAATTTGGAGTTCAGGTGAAGGAGTTTCCTAAGCCACGTGTAGTTGTTGAAGGCTCAGTTGCCGCTGACTTGGATGGACACAGACTTGGGAAAGGACGCGGTTACGGCGATGCAGAGATACAAACCCTTAAAAGAATGTTTGGAAAAGTTCTTGTGGCAACCACGGTTCACGATTTACAAGTTATCAAAGAAGTTCCCTTCGAAGAAAAAGATGAAAAAGTTTCGATAATTATTACTCCTACAATGGTAATCCATGTTTCGAGCTGATTGAATGAGTAAGACTTGTAAATGGTACAACATGTGCCCACTGAAAAGATTCTACGAAGAAGGAAAACTGAAGCGAAAATGGATAGAGGAGTACTGTATGGGCGACTACAAACGTTGTGTGCGATACAAGTTGGAGGAGGCGGGAATACCGCATTCAGATAACATGCTTCCAAACGGCAAAATAATGAAGTCGCTATGACGAGACTCTTCTTGATAGAGTGCTTAGGAAAGCTTTAATGCAGTTTCTCACTATTTCATTGTCGAGTCAAAAATGGGCAGACTAGTTGAGTTAAAACTTACGATGAGCATATCCATTTTTCTAGTAGCCTTTATATTCGCCATATTCTTAGCGGCAATAATGTTCATTTTAAGTTTCCCCCTAATCTACTCTTTAATCGGCACAATAATTTTCGTGCTAATTCAATATCTTATCGGACCAGCCATTGTCAGAGCATCAACACACCTACGCTATC
>DAOVGI010000039.1 GCA_030672475.1 Candidatus Bathyarchaeota archaeon | reverse complement strand
CTGTTCTCAGTGATAGTTCAAGATGAAATTGAAAGATCAAAATGGAAGCTTAATCCAAAGCTGAAAAAAATTGATGTATATCCAGCACTGCTGAAAGTGCAAGATCTGCTTAACCGAGCTGAAAAGTCTGCTGGGAACAAGAAGTTGTTGGACGCTTATGAGAACACTTACAAGGCGAGAAACTATGTACTGAAAATCCAGAAAGATTTCGCCAAAAAGAAGCGTGAAGCATTTAGAAAGAAAGAATAATAGGTTATTCTTCCTCAGAGATTTTTCTCTCTTTCACAATTAACGTGTTGTCTTTTGCGCCGGTAACTCTGAAATATCCTCTTAGCTCCTGCTTATGAAGGAATTTTCGTAGAAGCACTCGCAAGTATGTCTTTGTAACTTTTTTTCCTTCGCCTTTCACGATTATTTGATCTGTTGCCGTTTCGACTTCCATTCTTGTTTTTTCTTTCAAAAACTCAGCAAGTTCCTTGATTAGATCGCTGCCTTCACTTTTCAATTCCGATATGTTAACTCTCATTTCTATCATGGTTAATCACTTATTTTCGCACCATTATAACTCTTACTCGATCACATGCGTCTTCACAGGAGTCTGCAATCATTTCCAGGGCTTCAAAAAACTGACCAATTAGAACAGCGGCTCCAGGACTTTGCAGGTCAGCCTTTCCCATTAGTATTCTGGCTTTCTCATGTATATCATCAACTTTTTCTTCCTCCCGCTCCACAGTGTCCGCAGCTTGAAGCGCTTCCTCAGGTTTTCTCATGATATTGTTGACGCATTCTTGAAGAGAAATTGCGCAGCCCTTTACATTTTGAACCATTTCAACGAATTCATCCTTGATTAAGGCTGGTGTCTGCTCCATGGGTATGGCGTTTAATATGCGAATGGACTCTCGGCTCCAGTCTGCAACCATGTCGACTCTTTTTACCAGCTCCATTAAGTCAGCTCTGTCAATCGGTGAGAGTTCTCCTTTGGAAATGTCGTCCATAACTTTTCTCCGTAGTTCGTCTGCTTCTCTTTCACCTCTCGCCACTCTTGTACTATACATCTGCATTTCTTTCTCGTTTTTTCCAATGGCTGCGCGTATTGCCTTTTCTAAATCTGCAACTATTTCTGTTGTTAGGGATAAGTGTCGCTGCACCGTTGCCAAGGCTTTTGTTTCTCTTCGTTTCTCGAACCACTTTATCAATTCACTCAACTGTTAATTCCTCCCTTAACCCTGCCTCAGGATATGCAAATACACGTATCTTTTCAGGTGAAAAGTTTACGGTGACTTTTTCGCCTAAATTAAGCCACTCCTCAATCATAGATGGTTTGACAACCACTACTAGATCTTGGTTTTCAAGTTTAACTTCGTACCGTATATTTGTTCCCTCAAAGGTTGTTCTTTGAATAATGCCCAACATAGAGTTTCTCTTTTTCTTTCTTCCCTTTTCGACTACAAGGGTTTCTGGTCTTATCGCTAAGACTGCTCCTTCTCCTTTTCTCATATTTTGTTGAATTACTTTGATTTCCGTTCCACCACGGAGCTCTATTGTCAATTGTTTCCCATTTATGCTTGAAACGTAGCCTTCAAGAAAATTGGATTCTCCGATGAAGTGGGCTATGAAGATGCTTTTCGGAGCCATGTAAAGCTCTTTCGGAGAGCCAACTTGCAAAATTCTTCCTCTCTTTATAACCGCTATTCTGTCTGAGATCACCATGGATTCAGATTGGTCATGTGTGACATGTATCGCTGTTAGCCCCAAGTCTTTCGTCATCCTTCTTATTTCATATCTCAGATCATTTCTAACTTTAGCGTCTAACTGTCCAAGTGGTTCATCCAAAAGTAATAATTGGGCACCAGCTGCCAACGCTCTTGCTACAGCTATCCTCTGCATCATCCCTCCGCTTAACTCGTTTGGATAGGCGTCCAACCGTTGGTGCAGCTTCACCATTTCTAGCACTTCGTGTCCTATTGTCTCTGCTTTTTTCACGTTAAAGCCTTTCACTCTTGGTCCATACGTTACGTTGTCCCAAGCGTTCATGTGTGGAAACAATGCAAAAGTCTGGAAGACAAACCCGATGTCTCTATCTTCCGGCGGAACATCATTAACGAGTTTGTTCCCAATGTAAATTTCTCCTTCATCTGGATGAACCAACCCTGCGATGAGCCTCAGCAAGGTTGTCTTTCCACATCCGCTTGGACCAAGTAAGGAGAAGTATTCCTTGTCGTAAATGTGAAGGCTTACGTTGTCCACGGCAACGATTTTTCCGTATTTTTTCGTCACGTTAACCAAGCGGACATCCGGCATCCGTTTACGCCTCCTTCAAGGTTGTTCTGGCTTGAATGAGTGAATAGCATCTCACGGATATATTAAACATGCTAGTACGTCCTTCTTCCTCTGGCGACAAGCCTGAGAATCAACAATATTATGAAGGAGAATAGTATGAGGAAACCGCAGCCTAGTCCCAGAGTCATTGTTGGAACTCCAGTCTTAACCCAGTTTACCAACAGTACTGGAGCAGTGACAAGGTTGCTCACAACTAAGGTGGCTCCAGTTTCACTTACACTTCTTGTGAACATCATGATTGCACCTGAAAGCATTGAATACTTGGCTAACGGAAAAGTTATCGTTCTGAAGATACACAGCGGTTTTGCTCCAAGTGTTTTTCCAGCCTCCTCTAAGTCTATGTTTATTCTTTCCACAGCAGCTGACATTGACCTCACAAAATATGGATAAGTGATGGAAAGATGTGCAAAAATAAGAAGCCAGATTTCAGGTATGAACGAGAAATTTTCCGTCCAGAAGATAGCGAGGGAAGCTCCTAACGCGACTGAGGGCACAATTATTGGAATATTGACAAGCATGTCTATAATTGTCGAGAGTCCATTTCCAAGTTTTTTTCGCCCTATCATAATTGCCATAGGTAAACCGATGACAACGTTTAACAGTGTGACAACAGTTCCAACGAGATAGGATAAAGCCATGCTTTGCCAGTAGTCTCCCCAAAGACCCAATCCGCTTAAAGCTTCAGGCAGAATACCAGCGAAAACAGCTTCAAATGCTGGGATGGCCACAAAAAGAGATGGAACAAGCACTACAACAAAAAAAACCAGTAGTGTCACACTGTTTCTGGAAGACGCAACTGCTGAAGTGCTCAATTTTCTTTCCGTCATCGGCCAGACTTTGTTAACTGGTAATCTTAACTTACTTCCTAACAGCCTGATTGTCACAAATACTAGGCTGGAAAGCACTATTAGGATGAAGCTGACGAAGACAAGTGCTCCAGTCTCATTGATATGGTTTTTAATAAATATTGGACCGTTAACAAATACTCCTGCTACCATCATCGTTGCTCCGGTCTCTGAAAGTGACCTTGCGAAAGCCAGAGTGAAGGAAGCTATGACGGAGGGTTTGAGTATGGCAAACGTGACTGTTCTGGCTGCTGTCAGCGGTGCTGCGCCTAGAGTTCGAGATGCCTGTTCATATTCCAGTTTATAGTCAAGTAATGCACCGACCATAACCCTGACTACGACGGGAAATGAAAAAGCGAAGTGAAGCAGGATTATGAGGAGCCAGCCAGGTGAAACAAAAGGGGTTCCAAAAAGTGAAGATAATCCTCCAGGCTCGCTCCAGAAAAGGAGCAGTGAATAGCCAAGTGTAGCTGTAGGTACGATGAAAGGTATGTCTGAAAGAGTATCTAGAACATTAAGCCATTTTGATTTTCCCCGTGTTATCATCCAGGCCATAGGGACGCCGAAAATAACATCTACGGATGAAACGACGAAAGCTACAGCGAAGGAAGCGGCAATTGCGTTCAAGGCTTCTGAAACAAGTTTTGGCTGATTGAACACATCTTGCATCGTGTTCCATTTGATAAGTATGCCTAGAATTGGCGGGAGCAGGATTAACGCGAAAAATATAATCGTTGAGATTATGTAGATAGTGTTTTTTATCATGGTTTTCGATGAAAGTTCGTACAGTGTATTTGTGATTCTAGGTTTAGGCAAGACCTTCTTTCCGTCCACATTCCTAATTCATAACTCTTAGTATGCTGTTCCTTTTTCACTTGTGTTTTCTGCTCATAAATTTTCCGTAAGAGAAGCTGTCAGTTCGCCCGTCGAGTCATATCACTGCCTAGGCTCTATTGACTCTCTGTTCATCATCCAATTAAACGAAAGCGTAACAAGACTTAAGGGTTTTGCACTGTGAACTCTATTCTTTCAATACCTTTGCCCTTCGATCTCCTCGACAACAGTTTTATTTCACCTATCTCATCCGTGCTCTTGACACGTGTGCCACCGCACGCACATGCATGCCAGCCTGCAATCTCTACTATGCGCACCTCCGTAACCTGTGGTGGCATCGTCTTCAGGGATTCATGGAATCTCTTAACGTACTCTTCTGCTTCCTTTCTCGGCGCTAGTCTAGTTTTCACGGTTCTGTTCTCCTTGACAATCTTGTTTGCTAAAGCTTCAATCTCTGGAAAAAATCTGCGAGTTGAACCTTCATGTGTAAAGTCGAGCCTAGCCTTTTCAGGATCTATTCCAGAGCTGACGATTTCCATTGGTTCATGTAAGACTTCGCGTATGGCTTGTGACATCAGATGAGCGCTTGTGTGAACCCGCATAAGCTTATAGCGTCTTTCCCAATCAATAATTCATCTAGCAGGGTCTTCTTCTTTTATCTCTTCGAATCCTTTGTTTAGAAAATGAATTATGATTTTGTCTCTTCTCTGCAGTTTGATAACCTTGGCCTGTATGGTGCTGCTTTCAATTAAACCTGTGTCTGGTGGTTGTCCACCGCCACCTGGATAGAAGACTGTCTTATTCAAGATCACGCCGGTCTCATGATTTTCTGTTTCAAAAACTCTGATCACGTTTGAATCAAACTCTTTTGTGTAGGCGTCTTCGTAATATAGCATACGTGTCGAAGGTGGTCTGTCTAGATTCAGCATGCTTTGATACCTACGTAATCTCTAAGTTATCGGGCGAACTTTATTGTTCTGTGCAGCAAAAAAGATATGGCTTGCATTGAGATTATGGGGTAAACGTTGGAGGTAGAGTTTATGGATGTTCTGAAAGCCATCAATGGGAGGAGAAGTATAAGGGCATTCAAGAGTGAGGATGTTCCGCCAGAAGTTGTTGAGAAGCTTGTTGATGCAGCTCGATTGGCGCCTTCCGCTGGAAACATCCAACCATGGGAATTTGTGATCGTTCGAAGAACGGGAATAAAGAGACGTCTTGTTGAAGCCGCGTTAGGTCAAGCTTTTATTGAAGAGGCTCCTGTTGTAATTGTTGTTTGTGCAGATGAGATCCGTTCTTCGCAAGGTTATGGTGAACGCGGCGAAACTCTCTACTGTATACAAGATACAGCGGCTGCCGTGCAAAACATTCTTTTAGCTGCCTGTTCGCTTAAATTAGGCACATGCTGGGTTGGTGCGTTCAAGGAGGAGGAAGTGAGAGAAATCTTGGAAATTCCTCATGGAGTAAGGCCGGTAGCTATAATTCCAGTGGGTTATCCAGTTGGGTTTGCTCCTCCACGAAGTAGAAGGCCGATAAGCCAAATAGTTCATCATGAACTTTTTTAGATGATCATTTCACGAGGATGTGTGGTTTCTGTATGGGCAAACCTGCATGGGTAGACGTGAAAGGTTCTTGTCGGCGCCTGACATGTTATGGTGCTTGTGTGAAACTGCAACCAGCATGACCCGCATTTGATTATGAACAGTGCAGCCGCTTGTGAATCAGTAGAGCTTAGTTGAAGAGGAACCGAAGGAGCTTAAAAACTAAGTCATGAAACCTCACGTGCTCTGAAAGTAGGATTGAACTTGACTGGATTGGGTTTTTTCGGTTTTTCGGTGCAAAGGAGACAAGTGAGACAAGTATCATAGGTAGCTTTGAAAGCTTGAAAGAGGAAAGGGTGAGGCTTCTCGGAAACTAAGCGTTGAAGGATTTTATTCGCTGGGTAACTTGGTGAAATGAAGTTTTTAATACTGTGCTTCGGCATTCTATTTGTGGGGTTCGATTATTGAGATACGCTGCAATTGCTGATGCTTATGATAAGATTGAAGCTACAACAAAAAGGT
>DAOVGI010000001.1 GCA_030672475.1 Candidatus Bathyarchaeota archaeon | reverse complement strand
TCAGGCACTTTAGAATGGTACTATCAATTAGACAGCGGTGGCTGGAACAAAATCGAGAACCTGCCAGAAGGCGGAAATGCAACGTCTCCATTGACAAGAACTTATGATGCTACAAGTCTTAGAGCATCTTGGACGTGGAATAACCTTAACACTACTGAGATCCAGTTTAGAAACAATGACGACGAAAATCCTGAGAATGCTTTTGTTGACGCAATCTACGTTACAGTGGTGGTTCAAACTGGCGACTACTACTCCAACCTTCAAGAAGCAACTATAGTTACAGAGTTGCAGCAAAACGGTACAATGCGATGGTTGGGACAAGATTTGCAGTTGACAACGCAAGCAAACCCTATTCCACCGATACCAGTAAAGTCCATCCACATCAACCAAACCATGAACGGCGTCAGTCGAGAGGTATCATTCCAAATAGAAGACTGGGCTTCTCAATACAGAATCCCACTAGGCTTAACCAGCAACGCAAGCGTTTTCAGCAGCAGAACAATGCTAGTTTTCTTAGTAAACCCAAATGTCTCAAAAGTGACAATATGGTGGAACGGAAGCGACTCAGCTACCCAAACACCTTACGCTTACACGAACCAGTATTTCACAGGAGATGACGTCAGTAACGGGATATTGACAAACGGAATTCTCACTCTAGACGTAATCACTTCAGGCAGCGACTTTAGAATAAAGTCAACAATAGGAAGCTCTGAAAACACAGCCAGTTTCATGCGGATAAACAATGAATGGAGCATATATGGAGCCGATCCAGCATATGTGATTCACCATGGAATCGTAAGAGACATAATTCATCAAGAAGCTGAATGGAGCGGTGGCGCAGATAATTGCCCGAACCTCTACGCACACATAGTATTAACATTACCAGCCAACGCAACCTATTACACTTACCAGCTGAGACTAATGTTTGTAGAATCACAACAGAACAGAACTCTAGATGACCTTTGCCTAATACAAATAAAAACAAAAGTCTCAAAGGACAAATGGGGTTCAGAATGGAGCAAAACCAAGACAGAAAATGGAACTTCAGCCGGCAACCCGATAATTTCGAATAACACAGGCTTCTTCTACAACTTATCAGACGTTTGGAAGCATCACTGGAGTGAAATGACAGAAAATAACCACGGGTTCGGAGTCATGATGACAACCAGACAAAACCTACAGCTTTACGCAATGGATGAAATCGCTGGAGACAATACTGGCGGCATCAGCATATCAGACTCGAGGAGTGGCAGTGATCAAACAGTAACAATTGAGATTAAACCAGTATCCTCCCAAGCCACAGTTTCATTCAAGCATTCCCTCGATCTAATATGGTGCGGAGCAGTCGTGACTTTCGATGGAGACCACCCTATATACTCAGATACAGGTGGAACCACAGGTTTATGGATAACTGTTGAATACCCACCGACAGTGACTGTCACGACGACAAACTAGAACATGTTTATCCAAAATGTAGATTTAAAGTTCATACAAGTTAAATAAGTAATTTGAAGATTCCTAAACAACAAAGGTGAAAACAGTTGACAAAAAATATGTCAAAATCTAAGAAGGCCATATCACCAATACTTGCAACACTATTATTGATAGTCATAGCAGTTGCAGCCATAGTCGTCACTTACGCCTGGATAATGACATACATGAGCAGCGCGGGAGAACGAGCTGGGGTAATGCTTTATAAGGCAAACGTGAACTTCTACGGAACCGGAACCCAAATAGACATTGACGTAGGAAACTCCGGCGACTCAAACACGCAAATAGCGAGGATCTACATAGGAACAGCACCAGGAAATCTTGTTGAACAGAATCTAACAACTCAACTTCCTGCACGATTGAATGCAGGCGATATTACTTCGATCACTGTAAACTACGATTGGACTGCATCAAAAAATTACTACTTCAAGGTGATATCTTCAACAGGACAAACACTGGAGTTCCCAGAGCAATCACCTACGTGAACAAAAGAAAAAAGGGAGAGCATGGATAAAACATTTAGAAAAACCAAATAGCTCGATATGCAAAGTATCCGCTCAGTACAGGTGGCGGGTCCGCTGGGATTTGAACCCAGGATCTTCGGCTTTCTTCGCATAATCATAGAAGGCCGACGCGCTTTCTGGGACTAGCCTATCCAAGCTGCGCCACGGACCCGTAGGTTTTCATATATTATTGTTGGATATAATTCTATTCATTGACGTTTACGTTACAGATTTTGGAGGATTTTATGGAACATTATTCCTTAAACTTTTTTAAGAACGTAGCTTATTATAATATATTTGAGGGGGAGACGGCAAATGTCTGAATTGCGAGTTGGTGATATTCCTATCCCTCTAGTGAATTACATATATCTTATAAAATATCATAAATCACCTTATTATGACATTGTGCAGCATATCCTGAAAGAAATGGAAATGCATCATAAGAGAATGGGACGAAATTCTGAGATCATCTACACGCTTAACCCTAGGATGTTGCAGGCGGAAATTGAAAAGAAGATCAACAGTGAGAAACTAACTACTGTGAATATTTGTCGCACAATTCTAGCTCTATTATATGGAAGCAAACTTCGTAAAGAAGACGACTTCTATGTTACGACAACCAGTCGCGGTAGAAGAAATTATCATATCAAGGTTAACACTCGCACGTTAAATTCAATGCATAGCTTCATTTGACCTCTTTTGCTCAATATAGATGGCAGGTCGATACGGCACAGATAGCGTAGCTCTAGATTTTGGGTCATACCGTTCATTTTCATCTTCACCATGAACTATGATGCACGTTTTGAATCTGGCTGCTAGAAAAGCCTTTGCATTATTGATTACTTCTTTTTCCTTTAACATCCCAACTTTTAAGATATCTGCTTTTCTTTTCTCCGGTATCCTGCTTGTTTCCTGCATTACTTTTGAAGCGAACTTTGCGACCTCCTTGAGCTTTCCTTTTAACTCCTGTTCTGAGGCTAGTTCTCTCATGATCTCGTCGAGTTTTACTTCTTCGTGCTTTGATTTCTCCAGTATTTTCAGATAAACTTGCCATTTCCATTGGGAAGCTGTGTAATAATATATTTTGTGCGGGGTTATTTTTGTTGCTTTTAGAATGTTCAGCGTGTCTTCAATTGTTTTCTTTATCAGGTTCTCTTTTTCTTCTGCTTGCGCGTTCACAAGTTCTTCTTTTGCTTGTGGCCATTCTGCAAGTGAGATGAAGCCATGCTCTTTTGTTTCACTCCACAGTTCTTCGCATATATGTGGTGCGAAGGGTGCAAGTAGCTTTAGCCAAAGCTTCAGAGCTCTTCTCAAGATTTTTGCGTTTGTTTCTCCTTTTCTTTGAATGTACCAGCGGAAGTCATTCCAGACTTCGAATAAGGCTATTTCTAGAGCTGTTCTTGTTTTCATCTCTTCTAGGTTTCCTGTCACTTCCATTATGTGATGTTGCAATCTGCTCATCAGCCATTTTTCTAAATGTCCATTTTCATCGCTTTTCGCACTGTCAATTATGGATTTTGTAAAGTAATAGAAGGATTCAAGTTTGTTTTGTGTGTCTCGGATGTTTTCGCTTTTCCAGTCCACCGTGCTAGAAAGGTCCGCAGCAAAGGCTATGTATAGCCTGTAAAGGTCTGCACAGTATTTTCTTGGTATGTCGACAAGAGGTATGACATTACCTCTTGACTTAGACATCTTTGCTCCCTCTCTGATCACGTATTCGTTAAGACTTATCATTTTTGGCCAGTATTTCTTCGCGAATATCCCTGCATGGTTGAAGACAAAGAAAGTTAAGTGGTTCGTTATGTGACCTACAGCACTGTGTCTCTGATCATTAGGATACCAGTATTCAAATTCCCTTTTCATGACTTCAATCAAGTCTCTATCTATTCCCGTTGTTTTTTCAACTTCTTCTGGAGTTCCCTTGTTAAGCAGGATATAATCCCAGAACTCATCTCTGAGTTGTTCTGGTTTGATTTCGTTCCTTTTGATGTGGTGAATTATTGTATACAAACACATATAGATAGTTGAATCGCTCAGCGATTCTATTATCCATTTTTCGTCCCATGGTAAGAGAGTTCCTATTCCTCTTTTTCTTGCACATGGCCTTTCGTGCAGCCATTCTATTGTATCCTCGAAAAGTTTGCGATAGATTTTTGGGTGAATTGTCATTGATGCTAGACAATCTCTAGCAAGTTTTTTCCATCCTTCACTACCATAGTTTATGAACCACTGATCCGGCAAAACTGCAACTATGACTTTTCCACCGCACCTGCACTTAACAGGCTTTTCCAAAGACGTGACTTCATACATTTTGTCTGATTTGTTCTGTTTTTTCAAATCTTCAAATATCTTGTCTTTGGCTTGCTCAACTGTTAATCCTTTGTATCCGCCGCATATAGGCTTCAAGATTCCATTGTAAAATTCAGTCTTGTACAGGTTCTCCGTAGCCTTGTCTATTTTTTCTGCATCTTTTATGTTTTCAACACCAAACTTCTGGCATTCCTCTGTAGCAGGGAGCTCTCCATAGTCCTTCACTTGAATTATGGAAATAGGCTTAATTTTTTTTGATTTGGTCTGCAGATATTTCATATTCCTTTAATTTATCAGGGTGCTTTTGGAGATCTTTCAACCCAATGTAATCCCATGGTGCATGAGCTGGAACAGAATAGACCACACCTGTGGCCTCATTCGCGTCGACGAAATTCGCTGGCAGGATTACGGCTTCTTTGTGTAATAAGGGAACCTTGACATGTTTTCCGATGAGTTCTTTCCCCTCGAACCTTTCTCTAACTCTAATCTTCCTGCCTTGTTTTTCCAATTTTCTAAGAGATTGGTCCGAAACAATCCAGTTTTCTCCGTCAACATCAGCTTTGACGTACTCTTCCTTTGGGTTGACCCAAATGTTCGTAATCCCAAGAACAGTTTCCGGGCGCATCGTTGCAGCAACAAGATTGAAATCCTCTAATTCGAATTTTATTAGTATATATTCTCCGACACTTGCTTTTATTTCGTCTCCTCTTACTATATCGTCCTCGCCAACAGCATTTTCACATCTCAAGCAGAACAGAATTGGATATTCACCTTTTGTTATGTAACCTCTTTCCATCAGCTTGTTGAACTGCCATGTTATAAACGAGTTATACTCTTTATCTCCTGTTGTGAACCTTCGCCTCCAATCTATAGAGAATCCCAAAGTTTTGAAGTCGTTTATTATCATATTTGCGAAATATTCGGCGACATTCCACGGCTCTTTGAAACTTCTCACAGTTTCTTCAACTTTTTCAGCATCCGTTTCATACATCCCAACATACTCCCTGTAAAGGTGGATTACCTCTCTTTCTCCAAGTTGAATTTTCTTTGAAATTCCAAAAACCGGAGTCCCGGTTACATGGAATGCCATTGGCCAGAACACATTAAAGCCTCTCATCCTGTTGAAACGTGCAACAATGTCGCCAATAGTATAAGTTCTTCCATGCCCTATGTGGAGGCTTCCCGAGCAATACGGGTAAGGCACTGTCAGAAAGAACTTTTTCTTGTTATGGTCTGGGTTTGCCTCGAAAGTCTTTGCGTTTTCCCATGCTTTTTGCCATTTATCCTCGATTTTTCTTAAAAATTCCATGAAGTTTTCAGAACTGTTTTGAGGGCTATTAAATGTTTTGTTTTTATGAAGTGAGAACGTGATCCCTCACATTTGACACCATAAACTAACTATGTAGACCTCCTTTAATTCTTTACTCCAATTTCTAACTGAAGGCTTCAGAACACAAAGAATGGAGAGGTCTTAATTATTGATCAACATCAATCAGAGTGGCTAAAAATAGGAGTTGCAAAGAAAAAAGAAATTAACAGTAAACTAAATACTGCGTTCTGACTACGTCGTGTGTCAAGCCTCATGATACGGCATCAATTCATGAAATCTTAGAGGAAACGAATAAAAAGATGAAGGGAAAAGCGAAGTGACATCGGCGCAGGCTACTCTATTTTAATCTGTTCGCCTTTAGGCTCTTCTTTTATTCTTTTTTTGAGTGTAACTTCTAGGACGCCGTTTTTGTACGAAGACTTCGCTTTTTTCGGTTCAACTTCAGTTGGTAATTCAAGTTCCTTATAGTATTTGTGCTGAGGCGTATCAACGGAAATCGTTAGCGTGTTTTCTGTTCCACGTAGCTTGATTTCTTCCTTCTCAACTCCTGGTAATTCCACTATAACTTTGACTTCGTCATCAGTAGCCATTACGTCTGCTAGGGGTTCTCTCTTCTCTTTGATGTCAATGCGTGGTCTTCCCATTCGAGTTTCCGGTTTGAAGTTGCCGAACTCTCTGACATTAGGTTTTCCATTTGGGCTTATAGTTAAACTGTATCCGTATATGAAGGGTCCCCATTCCTTCACTTTGGAACCGTCTGGTAGTGTTCGCTCTCGAACAAGATCTTTAGGAGCTTTTTTAGAGAGCTCCTTGAATTGTCTATCCATCATCTCTTCCATTTCCTTGAAGACTTCGTCTATACTCAAGAAGTTGCTTCTAGGGAAAGGCCCTCTTCTCGTGAACCACTTTGACCACCAATCTTCCCATGACAAAACATATCACCTCCCTAAAAGTTTTCCATTTTTTCCAGAAATTCCATCAGATGGCGTAAGGCAAGGCTCATCGTCATGAAGGCTGTTTCTCCGAACTCTGAGCAGCTGTACTTTCCTCTTCCAGTCTTCGTTAGAAATCCCTCGTCACTTAGTTTTCTCGAGTTCTCCCAAACAATTTTAGGATTTAAATCCAGGTCTCGCATAAAATCTGCAAAACTCATCGTACGATCCTTTTGTTCCATAAGCCGTCTCATCATTCTTAAGCGGGTTTCATTCGACAAAACGTCAAAGATTTTGGAAATTCTGTGGAATTTTTCTTCAAGAGCATCGAATTCGTTTTCCAGTTGTTTCTTAGACCAATCCGTAGGTGAAAGCGGTATTTCAAATATTATTTCTCCGTCTTGCACCAACTGCAATTTCAGCTTCATGCAAGCTCGCCTTGTATTACCATAAGGTAATTACCATATGGTAATATATAAAGCTTACCTTATGGTAATAAAAATTCTGTTTATACGCAACGTATAATATGATTGACTATAGCTATTCATGTCTTCGTTTGATTCTTGCAACACGCACGGAATCATCCTAACAAATTATGAAATCGAGTTACGAGCATCCTCTAAAGTTTCAGTTGCTTCTTCAACACTTCTTCAGCCTTTTTTATAGCTTCTGGCAGTCTCTCAATGACTGTTCCACCGCCCTGAGCAAAGTTTGGTCTTCCGCCGCCTCCACCACCTATTATTGCGGAAGCTTCTCTAATTATTTCACTGGCATCTACGCCTTTTTCTAGAGCGATTTTTCCAGCCATGATCATTATTCCCGCATGTTTTCCATCCGTCCCGTAAAATATTGTGACGATTGTTTCGTCTCTTTTGATCATTTCGTTGGCTGTTTGCACCATACGTTCAACATCAATTGCTTCCTTGAAGTCACGCATCACAATCTTGACACCTTCAGCATCCTTGATTTCTTCGCCTTCTGGCCTACTGCCTAGAACTGCGCTTTCGCGTTCTGCCACTTCCTTGATAAGCTTTCTTCTTTCCGCGTTTGCCTCCTTCAACTCTTCTACAAGTTTTTCTGCTGTTTTATCGAGTTTTTCGAGAGGTGCATTCAAAATCTTTGAGAGTGTCCAGAGTTTTTGCTCGTTTTGTTGCACTGCCTTAAGCGCTGGAATTCCGACTGAGTAGACAAGTCTTTCAACTCCATCTTGGACTCTTTCTGAATGGATTATTTTGATAAATCCTATTTCAGCTGTGTTTTTTAAGTGAGTTCCGGCGCAAGCCTCGACGTCCCAGTCTCCAGTCTTAACGACGCGTATTTCTTTTCCAGGAACCGCACCACCTTGATAAAGTCTGAAGCCATAGAGTTTTTCCGCTTCACTTCTTGGCATCCAAGACGTTTCCACTGGTATACTTTCGAAAACAGCTTGGTTTGCCAATTTTTCGATTTCATGTACTTCTTTCAATGTTAGCCTACGATAATGTGAGATGTCCAGCCTCGAATGGGCCGCTCCTTTTTGTGCCCCAGACTGCCAAACATGTTGCCCTAGAACCCGTCTTGCAGCGCCATTAACTATGTGGGTGGCAGTGTGATTCTTCATATGACTGTATCGTCTTTCCCAGTTAAGTAATCCCTTAACGATACTGTCCTCTTTTGGAACCACACCTTTCACTTTGTGGACGATCACCTTGCCGACTTTTTGAACATCAACAACATCAACCTTGCTATCGCCAAAAACTAGGAAGCCAGTATCTGCTGGTTGTCCTCCACCTTCTGGATAGAAATATGTTTTATCAAGAACGACATACTTATTTTCCAAGACTCTGAGAACCTGTGCCTCAAATTCTGTTACATATTGATCTTGATAATACAACTGTTCTGTTTTCTGAAGATTGGAAACTGCTTCTTTCAACGATTCATGCAGTTTTGCTTCTTCTGCTTTTCTAGGTGCTTGTACGTGTCTTTCAGCGATTAAAGCGTAAAATTTTTCAGGAATATCCGTCTCTAATCCTTCTTCTTGGGTGAATTGTCTAACGATTTCAGGTGGGAGTCCATGGGAATCATATAGTTGAATCAAGGTTTCCACTGGAATCTTTAGGATGTTCTTTGCTTTCAATTCTCCAGAAATTCGCTTTACCAGTCCTTTGCCTCTCTTGATGGTTTCTTGAAACTTGCCTTTCTCTACTGAAAGGATTGTCATGATCTCGTTTCGCATTTCTTTGAGATGTGGGTAGTCCTCAGACCAGAAGTCAATCTGCATTTCCATAATATCGTAAAGTTTATCTGGTATGTCCAAAAGTTTCAGTAGCCTATAGGCCCTGCGGAAGATAAGCCTTGCCAAGTATCCTTCTTGAATGTTCGATGGGACAACGCCTTCGGAAAGCATGAAGCCTAAGCATTTGGTGTGATCCGCGATTGCAAACACGTTCTCAATGGAAAGCAAGAACTCGTCCAAATCATGCACTTTCATTCCAACAATCTCTGCTATTTTCCTTCGTGCACTGAGTCTGCTTGCTGTCTTGTCCAAGCTCACCAAGCCGGAAACCTCTGCTATCTTTACTAATAACTCGTTGTCTATCTCGCTCACTCCAGCCATCTCGAAAATCTTGTCGAGTACGCTGCCGTAAACTGCATGAAAACAACTTGGCACACCTTGGGAAAGCCACGCGTAACGGTCTATGCCATAACCCGTGTCAACAGTTCGTATGGGCAACTTGACAAATTCGTTGTTGACGACTTTGAATTGCATGAAAACTAGCGTGTCAACTTCCAAACCTCTGACAATGCATTCAACATCTGGCCCAGCGTTTCCACCGCCAATCCAGACATCTTCCTTGTAAACTACTTCTTCAGATTTTACTCCTAACTCTTTTGTGATGAATTCATGATGATATCTTACAGTCTGGTCTTTCCAGTAAACCTCATTGTGCGGATAATTAAATGCGTGGTGTCCACCCATCTCAAAAATTGTCAAGTGTCTGCCAAAAGTTGGACCAGTGTTGGCTATATCTACCATGCGGATGCACGGTTGAACGATGACGAGTGGGTTTGCTGGTGGTGCAGCGATTCCCTCAGTTACGTATGGCTGAAAGTCAATTATACTTGCATGTGTTAAGTAAATATCGTCTCTCCATCTTGCTACCACTGGATAGGGTTTTATGCGAGTATGTCCATGTTTTTCAAAGAAGGACAAGAAAGTCTCACGCATTTCACGCAGGCTGTACCTTCTCCTTGTCGGAGGATCATTAATGAATGTGTAGAATGCACAGCCTTCAGGAGTTGCTTCCTCGCATGTTTTCTGATCGGGATTTTGTGTCCAGAAGTATTCTCCGCACTTGGGACACAATTTCCTTACGTAGTCTTTTTCTTTAAAGAAGGGGATGCTGTATTCTTCTGCTGGAAACTTTCTCAATGCTTAATCCCTCAACAATGTTGAAACAGCATTTCCAAAGGATTATCAGGAATCAAACATTTAACCATTTCACTATGCAAGTTTAAGGCCGAGAAAGAAACCTGCAAAGAAGCTTCCGATGAAGGGTGAAAGAGAAATCAAGTCAACAAGCCATGTTACTGCTTGATTGGCAGAGTTGAGCGAACGGGCAAGTGCGTTCCAAAGTTCTTCATAGTTTATGTTTATTATCTTGCTTGTGCCTAAATAAAGGAGGAAAATTATGAACAAGCCTATCAAAACAACTATGAGTTTGCTAATTTTCTTAATTACGTATCCGACTATGAAGCCGCCCACTCCACCTGTCCCTAATTGGTAAATCACTGACGGCAAAATAGTGCTCATCAAAGCTTCTCCTGTTCAAATAAGCTGGTACAGGTTTGATTTAAATGCTATTGCCCATAAATGCTCAGGCATATCATAAAAAGGGAGGTGAAGAAAACGGGTATACTTGAGATATACATACTGAACCTCATACTCACTTTAGGCATGTTCATTGTATTGGTGTTCCGAGCGTGGATTGAATTGAAAAATTATCGAATGATGTGGAAGGAACTGGAGTGGAGACAAACATACGGCGCAGTTGGCCGAGTACTGAAGGCTGAAAAAGGCATGTTCTCAAGTGTGGAGGGTGGAGAGGATTTATATCAGCTTCTTTGCGAAATCTTCAAAGTGCATGAATGACAGAATTTAGGGGAAATGCCAATTCTCAATCAACTCTTTAGATGATGTTTGGAGTTTCTCTAGTCCATAACGCCTGAACGGCTTCGTTAAGTGCCTCTGAGATCTAGGCGAAGTTATGTAGAGACCTTTTTTTATTTCACGCTTCACTCTAATCTCGATTTTGCCAAGATCGGTGTATCTTGAACGGCATTTTTCACATCTGAAGCCCTTGTTCTTTCCCATGGATTTAAGTCGCTTTTCACACTTTGGACAAAGAGGATTCTGATAAACGATTTTTGGTGCGAGCCGTAAAATCCGGATTTTCTCAAGATTTATTGTAGACGGATGCTCCTGCGAAGGGACACGAACAGCACCAGAAACTTCGACATAATCTCCCACAATCAACTTTCTTGCAACCCTGCGAAGAAAACCCGTCGGTTCATAGGCTGCACAGTCAACCTGTGCACTTTCATCTTTAATGGAGAAGATTACGTGTCTTCTAGGGATTATCTTCGGATTTGCTGCGACGGTGCCTTTGGCAATTACTGGGTTGTAAGGTTTTATTTGGCTCAGCTGTTTGACTAGTTTCAGATGAGCGTCTGTCCCCTGATTAGTGCGGAAAATAACCCATCGTTCTACAGGTTCAAGGGGTTTAACTATTTCAAATGCTTTCCTTACAATGTCAGGGCTTTCACCTCTAATGCCCAATAGGATGGGGTCTGGGCCTCTCGGTGTTATCAGACCTCTTTCTTCTTCCCAGTCAATGTTATTGAAGGTGTAGGGTGCCGTTGCCTTATCCATCTCAACGATTGAGGCTTTGTCTACTCTCCTCTTTGAACCACGATTTTCCGGAATGCGGTACACAAGGATTTCGAAGGTGCAGTCACGTTGGAAAGTTTCGCCAATGGCTGCCAAACCTCCGATGATTCCTCTGCATTTCTTGAAACCCACTGCTTCTGCACCTACGTTCTTCAAGAGTTTAAAAGCTTCACTGAGACTTACAATTCCAGTAATGGCGTTTTTCGAGAAAGTTTCCACTTTCCGTGGAATTGTTGCACTTTCAAAGAAGACTATACCTGGGTTTGTGCCTTTACACTGCAAATCTGCGTGTTCTTCTACCGTGCTTATGACGGTTTGTTTTATTTGCTGTTCATCACTTTCGTTGTACTGTACTCTTAGGCATAATGCTCCGTTCCCTCTAGTTTTCCATGGTGCGTTTGGGTTCAATCTGACCAAGTTTGGGTAGTCGATGAACTCGGCTCCTAGTCTTTGCAGTTTTTCCACTAGAAGGGCAGCGACATACGTTGTGCATCCTTTTCTCGGCGAATCAGTATCATCTAATCCAATGTGCATTGATTTTTTCGTCATCTATAGTGGCTCATTGCAGGCTAAATTGGTAGATTACGTGAGTGCTAGAATTTTCTGAATAAAAAGAGGAAATGTGTGCTACTTTGCTGCTTCCACGACTATCATTGTTAATGTCGATCTAACCCTGTCAAGTCTTCTGACACGCCAAGTTACGATTTCCTTCAGTTTATCCATAGTGTCTGCTTTGATCCTTGCGATTATGTCGTAGACTCCGTAAACTGCAAAGGCTTCATCAACTCCTTCAACTGTCCTCAACGTTTCTAGCACATTGGCTTCTGAACCTATCTCCGTATTTATTAGCACAAATGCTGTTGGCATTTAAACTCCTCGCCGTAATGTTAGTTTACTCAGTATTAAAATATTTTACTACGTCTTTTTACTTTCACTAATAATAAACTGGATCATTGATGGATTCAAGCAACGGTTTTGACGTTTTTCTTCTGTTTGATTGCTGAAGCAAAGGATGCACATTGCTAAAAACTTGACATCCTTAGCTTTGCACAACCTCACGAAGTTTTCTAACTTTGGCAAACGTGAACATCGTGCGTTTTGATTCAGAAGGGATGCAGTTTATCGCCGTCCTAGGTTACCTAATGTGTGCATTTAAGTCATGTTATTGTGACACGCGGATTATGTGTTCATCAGGCTATAGATAGATAACGAGTGAACGCACAAAATGTAAATGTGTAGAATCCCATTAATTATCAGGTTTGAACATGTCAGAAGAAAGTCATGCGAAAAATTCCATTACAAGCCGAGAAATGCGTGCTTTGGAGTTGAACGCTGAATACTTCGCGGTTTCTAGGCTTAAGCTTATGGAAAATGCAGGGCACAGTGTAGCATTGGAAATTGCTTCAAGATTTAAGTCGGACAAGTCAGCTGCAGTGTTTTGCGGTTTAGGAGGAAACGGCGGCGACGGGTTTGTCGCTGCAAGACATCTTTCTTCAATGGGTTTCAAAGTTGAAGTTGTCATCGCTGGACGAGCAGAACAAATCTTTCATAAAGAAGCTCTGGAAAACCTGAAAATCTTACAATTCCTAAGAGAAAGCATTCCGATCCATGAGGTCTATGACAGTTCACTTATACCAGAAGTAACCGCTGAAATAGCCATTGACGCACTACTTGGAACTGGCACGAAGGGAAGGTTGAGACCTCCAATGCTACAGCTAGTTGAAAAAGTCAATTCTATGAATGCTTTCCTAGTTGCTGTTGACGTACCAACTGGAATAGACGCGGACACTGGCGCAGTCTTAGGCAAAGCTGTAGAAGCTGACTTGACAATAACCTTTCATAAAACAAAAAAAGGGCTTGAAAACGCGAAACACTACGTGGGCGAATTAATTGTGAGAGACATAGGCTTACCCAAAGAATTCGAAAACTTCGCAGGTCCAGGAGATGTTCTGCTTGTTACAAAACCTCACCCACCAAAATCCCACAAAGGAGATTTCGGACGCTTACTAATCATTGGAGGAAGTGAAAACTTCTCCGGAGCTCCAGCCTTGGCAGCTTTGGCTGCTTTACGCACTGGCGTTGACTTAACGTATGTGGCAGCTCCAACGAGAACAGCCCGTACTATTTCTTCTATGTCGCCGAATTTGATAACGATAAGACTTGAAGGTGAGCATCTAAACCCGCGTAACGTGCCTACCTTGAAAACCTACGTGGATGCAGCAAATGCAGTTATTCTAGGACCTGGTCTCGGATTGCATTCGGAAACGAAAGAATTTGTCAAGGATATTGTTGAGGCTGTTGAAAACGCTGGCAAACCATTGCTGTTGGATGCTGACGGGTTGAAAGCTTTTGCAGAGTTCAAAAAACCTGTAGGCGTGCCTTTGGTGTTGACTCCTCACGCCGCTGAATACGCAGTGTTGGCTAACAAGAAGCTGCCAGAGAATTTAAGTGAGCGAGTTTCAGAGGTGCAAGGAACTGCGATGCAGCTAAAAGCAGTGATTTTGCTTAAGGGGTCAGTAGACATAATTTCCGATGGGAAAAGGTTCAAACTGAATTTCACTGGTAATCCAGGTATGACTGTTGGCGGAACTGGAGACGTGCTTTCTGGAGTTGTCGCTGCATTTCTAGCTCAGCGAATGGACCCTTTTGAGGCTGCTGTTGCCGGAGCCTTCGTCAATGGTGCTGCTGGAGACTTCGTTGCTGAAGAAAAAGGTTACCACATGGTTGCAACGGATCTGCTTGAGTGGATTCCAAGCGTTCTAGATGCCCCTATGAGTCACTTAAAGGTGCGAAAGACCAGTGCAAAAACCAGTTAAAATTATTGTTTATCACGCTGGGCAATGCGACCCCAAGAAATGCACAGCCTTAAAACTTAAGCGACACGGACTAGTTCGACTAGTATCTCAAATGAGATTCTTACCAAAACGATCCGCCATTCTTAACCCCTTCTCAAAAATCGCATTTTCCCCAGCTGACAGGCAACGAATTGAGAGATTCGGATTAGCTGCCTTAGATTGCAGTTGGGTACATGCCGAAAAAGTCTTGCTAAAACGAGTTAGAGGAACATCCCGCTGCTTGCCAGTCCTAATCGCAGGTAACCCCGTTAACTTCGGCAAGCCAACCAAACTTACCACAGTGGAAGCCTTAGCTGCAGCCCTATTCATTACTGGATTCACAAAAGAAGCCAACCAACTGCTTTCCATGTTCAAATGGGGACACACCTTCATCGAATTGAACAAGGAAAGTATAGAAGATTATGCAAAAGCCAAAGACAGCACAGAAATAATAAAACTGCAAGCAAGTTTTTTTGAAAGAATGAAGTCATAACAGTGAAAGCAAATCCCAGGCATTATTAACTCAGCGCGCGCGCGATGATCAGTTGGTAATGTTTGCGACTGTAACGAAAACAAAGTCTCCCTGAAGCACAAGTGAAACCCGACTAGGGTTTTCCAGAACAGGCAGAGTTGGATTCGAAAAAGAAAATATGTGGAGTGTATAGTTGGGCCATACAGGAAACAGACAAGCAAAGGTAAGGGAGCACAGTTCACCGTAACCAGGACAAAGATGAATAGCAGCGAGAAAACAAGCTATCCACTTTCCTAAAACAGGCAAAGCGCGTGCAATTAGCAAAGTTCAAATTCTTCTTATCGCCATTTGAGATAATGGAGAAGCTCTGTAATGAAGACTATTGAATTCATAGATTTGAGAAGCGACACGGTTACCTTGCCCACCGATGAGATGATGGAGGCGATCAAAACTGCTGAACTCGGTGACGACGTCTTCAAAGAAGACTCCACAGTTAACAAGCTTGAGATGATGGCTGCTGAAAAAATGGGCAAAGAAGCGGCACTGCTTGTGACAAGCGGAACTCAAGCCAACTTGGTCTCTTTGATGAGCAACACAAAGCGTGGAAACCTCGTAATACTGGAAGCTGAATCCCACATTTACTGGTATGAAGTTGGAGGACTATCCGCGATAGCAGGGCTACTGCCTTGGCCGATAAAAGGCAACCTCGGAGTCTTAGATCCAAAACGTATCGAAGCAGCTATGAAGCCCAAGAACATTCACTTTCCTGAGACAGCATTGATCTGCGTCGAGAACACCCATAACAGGTATGGCGGTGCGATCGTCACCCCTGACCAGATAAAAGCGGTTAGTGAGATTACTGAAAACTTTGGCTTGAAGCTCTACATGGACGGAGCCAGAATTTTCAACGCTGCAGTAGCATTGAAGGTTGACGTAAAAGATTTTACCAAGCACGTGGATAATTTAATGTTCTGCCTATCCAAAGGGTTAAGCTGCTCCATAGGATCGATAATCGTTGGAACTGACAAGTTCATAGAAAAAGCGCGGAAGAATCGGAAAATTCTAGGCGGAGGAATGCGCCAAGCTGGCATAATAGCAGCCCCTGGAATAATCGCTCTCGAAAAAATGATCGACAGACTAGAAGAAGACCACAAAAACGCAAGGAGATTGGCTGAGGGATTAGCCCAGATAAATAGTATCTCACTTGACCTAAAGAATGTGCAGACAAACATAGTCCATTTCGACGTAAGCAGATTACAAGTAACCTCAGATCAATTCGTCTCAAAACTCAGAGAGAACGGAGTGCTTGCATTACCAATAGAC
>DAOVGI010000054.1 GCA_030672475.1 Candidatus Bathyarchaeota archaeon | reverse complement strand
AAGACATACTTGCTTGTCTGCGGCTTAGAGGAGGACTGCTGGATATAACATATAAAGACACCTTAGACGGAAGACAAAAGGTTCTCCGCGGCGGGAGGATAGATGTTGGTCCACCATTTGGCTTCGCAAAACCGATAGGCTTC
Source organism: Candidatus Bathyarchaeota archaeon (assembly GCA_030672475.1). Taxonomy (GTDB): domain Archaea; phylum Thermoproteota; class Bathyarchaeia; order Bathyarchaeales; family Bathycorpusculaceae; genus SOJA01. The sequence continues at coordinate 7,037 of DAOVGI010000054.1, read as the reverse complement.
GACTACCAAGTCAGCAAGAAACCGGAGGGCTTAGAACTAATTCTTTCGGGAATGCATCCAGACAAGCCCGGCGTCAAAATAATAAGGATACTTACTTTCTACGCGGCAGCTTCACTTATCCAAGAAAAAACTAGAATAGTTAACACAAACCCAGAAGTAACGTATAAGCTGAATGTACGAATTTCAAAACGAGGTTGGCTCACAAACTTCCATTACAGGATGATTGCGCCACTGGACGAAATTATGAAACATGAAATGGTTGGATTTCCAGTGTCAGAGTCGGATCTACCAACAGACCCTGAAGATTACAAGGAATCATGGATATGCTTCCAAAGCCAACCTCAGGATTTCTGCTTCGGTCAAATATGGTCGAACGAAAAACTCTCCAAGATCAAGATTAAAGAAGGGCACGTTGCTCCTGAATATGAACTGGGCGAAATAAGACCGGGCCAGTCAGCCTGCACGTCAGAATTCTACTATGTTCTGGAGCGAGGGAACTGGCAGACCGTTCGCAGAAAATGGAAACATCTGATCGAGAAAAAGCTTAGGCTGGAAGAGAAAAAAGTTAAAGCGAAACCTCTTTTCAACGTAAAACTGGCAGAAAACATACTGTACAGCAACCAAGAACTGAAAACTCAGCTTCAGGTTGTGAACTTCAGGAATAAGGGGATTACAGGAAAGATCGCTTTCAGTCCGCCTAAAGGATGGAAAACTTCTCCTTCACAGATAAGAGTCAAAAACATAACAATGAAGAACCCATTGACCAAAAATGTATCCATTGTTCCTCCCCTTCAAGCCAAATCAGGCATCTACAGCGGGATCATCAGGTTTTCCACTGACAATCAGGAAATCCAGTTCCCTATGGATCTTTGTGTCCTTTCAAAGGCTTCGAAGCCTCCAGTGACTGTAATGTCGGAAAAGGAAGAGGCAAAAACTGTCTTCAACGTTTCGAATGGTCTGCTTCAATTCAAGGCAAGCGCGGAATTTGCAGGATGCCTCTATTTCTTAGGAAAAACCACTGAAAACCAGTTGGCTACCAGTTTCCCCAACATTGAAACCAAAGTGTTCTTAGAAAATTATTCAGGTGGAATAAGAGCCCTATATTTAGATGAGAACCTTGACTTTCAGAAATCTAGAACACATGAGGAATCGTACAAAGCAGAGCTGGTTCAGGATGGACACTGGAGCGGCATCAAGTTTTCATTCGAATCAAAAAGACAAGAGGAGCTGAAAGGCATACTTGGATCAATCTCATACCTAACATTGCCCTTCAGCAGCGTCGTCAAGATCAAGCGCGAATTCAAGAATCCTACTCGAGCCAGCTTCAAATTCTCCAGTTGCTTATGGCTTTCCCCAAACGTAGGGGGAAACTTCCAAAAGAACGACGTAATATTTCCTAGAGATGATAAAATCCTTCGGTTCAAGAGAGCTGAGGGCCTCGCAATTTCTGGAGTTAAACCGAGCAAAGGATGGATTCTTGTGGCAAACGAAGAAGAACACTTGGGGTTAGGAATGATCGCTGGAAACACTGACAAATCGACTATACTCTCATTAGATTTTGGGAAGACGATGCTGGAACTGCTGGTAATTTCTAGAATTGAACTTCAACCTGACGAAAACTGTGAGCTGGAGGACTATCTAGTTCTTTGCAGCGAAGACATTGAATACGTGGACAAGCTTGCAGGAATGCTTCGCGCGAACAGTTTAAACAGATAAGTATGTCCATCTGAAATAAATGAAAAGCGTGAGGGGCTAAAACTTCAAAGAAGGAGGGAGTTTGCGGCGGATAGTTCGAATAATGTTGGCTCAGCTGCAACTGAATCAGAGGGTTTCTTCAAGCATATCAATGAATTCCTCAGCCTGCTTCATTCCCTTTTCCCAAAATGCTTCATCAGTAATATCTAAGCCTAAATCGGCACCGAGCTCACGCGGGGATCTACTTGAACCTGCAGCTAAGAGCCTCTTCAACTTAGGAACAAAGCTCTCTCCTTCTTCCTTGTAAAGCTTGTACAGAGCATAGACGAAGAGCTGGGCAAAAACGTAAGGATAGTTGTAGAAGCGATAGTTTGCTATGTAATAGTGTAGTTTCATTGTCCATTCCCACTTCATCACGTCTAGCCAATCAACGGAATCACCGTATATCTTATCTCTAGCTGCAACCCACAATTTGGCAACGGTTTTTCCATCTAGGAATTCGCCTCGCTGTATCGCGGCATACATACTCTGTTCAAAGAAGACACGTGCAGAGACTTGGAAAGCTGCCATGCCGAACTCGTCCAGTACACTGGCAAGGATTGCTTGTTTTTCCTCTTTTGTCTTGGCTTTGGAAAGCAATTTTTCGGTCAACAGCAGTTCGCCAAATGTGCTACCAGTTTCAGCAATGCAACTGCCTATCTCATAATTGCTGGGTTTCTGTGCCCTTGAACCAAGATATGCATGAATGGCATGGCCTAGCTCGTGGGCTTGAGTGTAGACATCACCCATCTTCTCATTGAAGCTTTGTAAGACATAAGCGCTCTTTCCAGCCAGCCACGAGGCACAAAAAGCTCCTGAGCTTTTTCCTTTCCGTATCTCACCGTCAATATGCCGCTTCTCAAACATTTCATCAACCCAACCCCCTATATCCTGATCAAATCCCATGTACGCATTCACTACTTCCTGATGAGCCTCTTCCCATGTGTAATTCATTTCAGGCGAGTTAGGTAGAGGGGCAACTACATCGTAGTTGGCTAACTTGTCCAGACCCATTAGCTTGGCCTTGAGCCTGAGATACCTTTGATATAGACCCACATTCTTTTCAATAGTCTTCACAAGGCTGTCAATAGTCTGTTCATCAACGTCATTGGCGATCAAGCTCTGCGTCATAGGATTTGGATACTTTCTCAGTTCAGATATTTGCAGATGGTCTTCACATATTGCGCGGATAGCGCTTGCCCAAATAATCTCATCCTTCCCAAGGTCCTCATAGACTGTTTGATTGGCTCGCTTCCGCAGGTCACGATCCGAACTCTGATACAACCCGATTATCTTGCCGTATGGAAGCGTCTTTGTCTCGCCTTCAATTTCTATGTCAAAGGTTCTAGTGGAAAGCCAATCACTCTGAAGCATCTCCCACGCGTTAATGCCGTTCTTGTCTTTCGTAATTATCAATCGCTCCTCAGTCTCCGAAAGCATGTGCGGCACTCTTCTCAATATTCTTTCAATATAATGCTTATATTCCGTCAGCACTGGGTCTGTTACCAACGACGGCTTTTCAGCGAGGAGCTTGCCCAACTCGATATCTATGAAGGCTAACGCCTTGCCAACTCTCATAGATGCCCTGCGAACAGCATCATTAAGCCGTTTAGCCACGTCATTAGTCGAATCGGCTGAGTACATTAGATGGCAGTACATAGTTGCTCCTTCAAATTTGAGAGTATAAGCGTCTTTCATTTCTAACAGTTCTAGGAGGCCTTTCGCATCAAGTACCCCAATCTTACCGTGATACATATCACGGATTTTTTCTGCTTCAGTAACCATAGACTCCAGTTTCTTTTGAATGTAAGCAGGATTGATGCTCTCAACAAGTTGTGAGAGATCCCAAACCATCTCATCGTCAGTCATAACTAATCAGTCCAGCCAATCCCAATTTTGCCAGCGTATTATTAAATCATACGCTCCATTGCACGGAATTCTATAACCGTACACATTAAGATTTAAAAAACGAGGCTTAATATGTGTTTGAGAAGAGGATAGTTTATGAAGAAAGAAGAGATAAAAGGAGAGAAGGATGTAATGAATCTCTTAAGCAACAAGACGGAATTCGAAAAGGCAGTTCTCGCTGCCACGTTCAAAATACCGAAGGGAAAGGTTACCACTTACAAAAGGCTAGCTGAAAAAATTTGCAGGCCACGTTCTTACCGAGCTGTCGGTAATGCCTTACATAAGAATCCGCTTGCACCGATAGTTCCATGCCACCGTGTTGTCAGATCTGATGGTGGATTTGGCGGAGAGAAAAAAGGAGCTGAATCGAGAAGAAACCTTCTAGAGAAAGAGGGAATACAGATCAGAAATGGCAAGGTTAAAATGAGTGAAAAGATCTTGGTTTAACTACTGTGCATATTTTTCCATTATCCAGGATAAAAGTGGGCTGCCTTCCGGGCTCACATTGGTGGTTTTGCAACTGAGCTGTTCACTGTGAAGGCTTCTAGAGTAAAGCCTAAGCTTGCAAGGATGGCTGTTGCAGGGAGAAGGTCGCTCAGACCTTTAGTGATAGTCCCTCATTTCAGATAGCGGTTCGTAGATCTGATGGTGGAAGGGCGTAGGGTAAGAATTCTTGCCAAGTTGCCCGGTATTGAGCAGGAGGACATAACAATAGATGTCACTGAATGGAGAGTCGCCATTTCAGCTGAACGTGGAGAAATAAGGGTCTATAAACAGATTCTACGTCCGACTCGGTGGTTTCTCAGTTCAAGATTTCAGTTACAAGAACGGCGTTGTAAGTTTCCATCTATACAGAAAAACGTGGAAAACCGCAGAACTTGCCATAAACAGGCGGGAATACAGGGTGATGGGAGAGAAAATTCACTCCACCTCTTTCTGGTTCACTAGAAATATAGCGGTGTAATAATGGAGTTTTTCATTAACAGACTGCAGGTCAATCACTTGTCACCCTTGACTTGTGCTGGCATTCCTATTTTGTCAGTTTTTTCATGGCTTCAGCTAACATGAAGAGGCCTATCAAGATTATGATTGTTGGGATAAGAGGAAGAGGGAAGCCTAGAATTCCGGCTCCTCCAATAGTGGAGGCTACTATGCCGATAAAAAGGCTGAATTTGCTTGGTCTAATATTAACTCCTACTCTTGCTATGTTAAGACATATTAGGATCAATCCTGCTCCCAAAGCCATATATGATCCAGTGTCACTTTGAAAATAGTCTCCAGCTAACCACCCAGCCCCGATTAAGATGAAGAAGGCGCCCCAAGCTATGCCGTCCAAAGCTCTTCTACGAACCAATGAACACAACCTCACGTTCAAATTGTTTTAGAACGATATTTAAGCCTTGTCAGCGCAGAATTTAGATAAGATGTGGGGCATTTTAGAAGGGTGAACATTAACAGGCATGTTTCGTATAACTTGGTCTTTCACACTTAATGCCAACACAATGTTCAGGGACATTGAACCGAAACGTAAGAAGGGACATTGCAGTCTTTGTTGATAACATACAGAAACTTGAATGAAATGTCAGGTCTGTTTTATTATCGAGAAATCAGCTGCAAACTTGAATTTTTCTTGGACTTCTGCTCCTTTCTTTTGTTTAATGACTATTTTTTCCAGCACTCCATCATGAATGTATGTTACATAAAGCACGTCTTTTCCTAAACCATGGCGCTCTAAATCCCCTACAGAATTTTTGGCTTTTTCTAACCTGTCAATCTTGTTTGTCAGTTTTTCCACGGCTTCGAAAAGTATTTCTGCTTCTCCGAAATTGTCGGCGCAAAGTGTTAGATCCTTGAACTGAATCCATTCCGTCGAAGTATCGGATTTTTTATCTCCTTTTTTGCCTCCTTTTCTAGCTCCTGCCTTCAATAGCTTCTGTAATTCAGTAGCCTTTTTAACCCACTCTTGGTTCTTCGAAGATTCAGGGTTTCTCAAGAGTGTCCCTAGCCATTCACTGTAGTCTTCCAAGAGCATCTTGTACCGGCTTATTTCTTCTTCTATGCTTTCTTGGATTTCCTTAAGTGAGTAAAATGTTCGAATTTCAGTTGAAAACCTATTCAAATCCAACACCAGCAGGCTTAACTCTCTTAAGTTTTCGGAGAATGCTCGATTGCATTGACGTTTTCTTCGGTGGACTTTGCAGCTTCTTTTCCGCCGACCATGGCCTTTGTGATGTTTTTCAGCTCCATTTTCACTTTTTCGAAAAGGCTAACCCTCTTGCTTATCTTCTTTCTGTAACGCATTATGGCTCTTGCGAGTTCAGGCATTATAATCCATAAGACCGCCATGACAATTTCAGGTGGATATTGTGCTAAAAATGCTGAACGTACTTGACCTTTTTGATAGACAAGTGTCAAGTGGCATTCTTTGTTTAAGGTTATTCTCTTAGGCTTCCTTTTGCCAGGTAAGTTGTGTGGAGGGATGTTGAATGATACATTAATTCTTTGCAGAACCTGCTTGATCGATATGCAAATATCATTCATCAACTCGTTCTCGCGCGTTAGAAACTCGTTCAACTGAAGCGTCTCCTCGCTTATACTCCGCAAAAGCTCTTGAAGTTTCTGTTCAATTTCAATGTTAGATTTCTCTATTTCTTTTTCATCAATAATCTGTCCGCTTTCCTCTGAGAGTTGCACTGGATGGAAAAAGTATGCTTCTTTGGTCACATCTTTTTGGCTTGTATTTCCTTCTTTTTGTAACGAGTCTACATTTTGTCTTTGTGTTACGTCTGTTTCCTCCATAAACCTATCTCCCAGTGACTCTGTAGAATCTACGGCAAACAATCGATTATTTGGAGATAATAGAGTTAGTATGTGACGGATTGTTACGCACTGATAGAAGATTAATCGTTATAATGCAACTTATGAGGCTTGACAAGTAAGAAGGCTAAACTTAGATAAGAAAGCATACCTAAAGACTGCCGCATTAATTCCGGGGCATACCAAAACCAGCTTGTGCCTGCACTAAAATGTAGTCCAGCAACAAACCACGCAAACACAACGTCAACAAGAGTTTCCGCAACTATGTCTATCTTGAACGGAAATCTGACAACATGAGAATCCAAACTCAAAGCCATGTAGATCGGTAGGTTGGCTATCAGAACAAACAATGTCAATCCGAGTGGGATACCAAAGCTTTCCATAAAGCTTCTAGCATATAGATTGGCTTCTTCACATGGGGTTCGGCAAAAAATGAGTGTTACGAAATAGTCGAAAAATATGAAGGTGAAGACGAGGAGTATTCTCTTCAGCCAATGATTGCTTTTGGGAAAACAAAAATATTTTAGACTGGGCCATATCTTAAGCTTCTCCACTTCCCTTTCTCCCCTTCAGCTTCT
>DAOVGI010000040.1 GCA_030672475.1 Candidatus Bathyarchaeota archaeon | reverse complement strand
ATCGCTACAAAAGACAAATCTGGATTTTGCTTTAACTCGTCTAGAAGATGCTTGCAGTACTTTTCTTTGATTGCATAAGGATTAGCCAACATGACCAGTTCAGAGACAGCATCTAGATCGCTTCTTCTCATTCTACGAATTTTCATCGGTCCACCTACTAAACATGATTATCCAAGGACCTCTATTGAATCAACTTTTCCGTCTCCGTCCAAATCATATCCTTGTATGACTGTGGCAAAGGCGTCCTCACCATGATAGTCTTTCAAGATCTTCTTCCAAAATTTTGTTATGCCTAGTACGCATGCTTTCGTACCTACAGCTTTGTTCCCTGCTAAAACTATCATTCGTTTAGTGTTGTCCCAAGGATTCACAATTTTGGCTATCAACCCTACCGTGTCGGCCATGTAAACCTGTGAGGTTCTGTTGGAAACCAAACCGCCGAACAAGAAGCCCCGTTGTGAAGGTTGCATGTTAAATCTTATAGGTAAGTGTTCATTAACTTCTTGTGTCAGAAGGTTCGTTCCAGGCCCGCCTACAAGGATAAGGTTGTTTTTCTCTTCTTTTTCTGCTTTAATGTCAACATCAAGTTTTATCGCAAATTCATTCGGCATCTTCGCGAATTGGCCGAGAAAAAACGTCAGATAAGAAGCGTAATGACCATCTCTTGCGCTTGTTTTGAACGGTCCATGGGGAGTTGGGCTGCCAACAACTATTTTTGCTTCGAGTGCACCATCTTCCGCAATGAATTCCTTGAAGAACCTATGGATTTGTTCATCTAAGCTTGGAAGCGAAAGCCTTTGTATTGTTCTATATCCTAATGGTAGCTCTATTCCAAATGCTGGCGAAACTATCCTATAGTATTTCGCTACCACTCCTTTTCTCTCCTCTTCTGTAACAACTTTTATCGCTTCAGCTTTTGCCAGCTTTCTTATATGATAGTAAACCTTTTGTTCGTGAATACCCAGCTTCTTAGCTATTTCCAGCGGATACATTTCCTTTTCAGAAAGCATGGCTAAGATTTTCCAGCTAAGCTTGTTTAAAATCATCTTCAGCTTTTGTGGATTGTCAATCATAGTGATTTCTTTAATTTTGTACGTCTTTCCTTCTTTGTGAAGCAGAAGTTTTTTAGTCATGGCTTTTCATATGCATAAAGATAGTGGGAATTTATTAATAGTTATCCGACAACAGGCTTGTGTGTTTTCATAATTTGAAAATATGATGAAGATAAAGAGACAGAAAAATGTTTAGAGAACGTCTGAAAGAAAATGCTACACCGATAACCTATGAAATATTGTCTCCTAGAGGCTGTGAAGCGAACCAGCACCTTCAAGCTGTGGCAGCCTTCGAGGACAAACTAGACGCGGTTAACGTACCTGACAATCCTTTATCCACCTTGAGGGTTTCATCTATAGCATATGCTAAAATCGTGATGGATCAACTGAAAGTAGATGTGATACCACACGTAAACTGCAGGGACAGGAATCTCCTTGCTCTTCAATCAGATCTTTTAGGTGCTCATTTACTGGGGATAAGAAACTTGTTCATCATACGCGGTGATGAACCGGTTGGGGAACGTGAGAAGCCTAGAGGGTTTGGGGAAATAACTTCTGTAGATCTTTGTGAAGTAATTAAAAGCTTGAATAACGGCTTTGCACACACTAATGAAAGACGTGTCAAAATCAGTGGGAAAACAGACTTCTTTGTAGGTGGAGCTATAATATTTGATAGAAAGAACGAAGTGAAGATAGTCTCTAGGAAAATTGAGGCTGGATTTGACTTTTTCCAGTCACAAATCATGTTCAACCATGAGAGCGTGCTCGACTTCTTTCAAGAGGCAGAGAAAGAAGGATTAGTCATAAACAAGCCAGTCTTAATTGGCTTATCTCCTCAATCGTCAGAGAAAGCCCTGAGAAAAGTTCTTAGATTTTTACATGCTGAAATTTCTGAACAATGGTTGACTAGACTGAAGCGTACCGGTGATTTTGCAGAAGACTGTATGATCATGTGTTTGGAGATTGCTGATGAGTTAAAATCAGCTCTTTCCTCCAAGTACAAAATAGGCTTCCACGTAATGACCTTGGGCAATGATCACTTGGGAGAAAAGATCGTGAAGGAGTTAAGGAGTATATGATTGGCTGTTACGTGACGGGGATGATTCCACGACCAAGCGAGCTAATAGAAAGAACAAGAGCGTATGAGAGGAGAAGAATCAGTGAGGAAGACCTCGAAAAATCCTTTGTGAAAGGCACTGAAATCGTAATAAAAGATCAGATTTCTGCAGGATTGAGTTACATTACTGATGGAATGCTATACTGGCAAGACTTGCTTAGGCCACTCACTAAGAGCCTAAAAGGAATAACAGTCGGAGCCCTCACAAGATGGTTCAACAACAACACGTTTTATAGAAAACCGATTATAAACAGTCATGTTGAACTGGAGGAAGACGCAGTCAAAAACATCATGTGTGTTAAGCAGCTGCCTGAAAACCTCCCTTGGAAAGCCATTCTGCCTGCACCGTATACCTTTGCCTTTCTTTCAGAAAACCAATTCTACAAGGATAAGGCGGAATTTATGTTTGAATTCGCCGAGATAATCAACAAAGAGATCAGAAGTCTAGTTGAGGCAGGTTTCACGTACATACAATTGAGCGATCCAGCCTTAGTGTACGAGCCATTAGCAGCTAGTCTCAAAAGGGACAGGTTGGCACTTGTGCATGATGCATTAGAAATAGCTTTTAGAGGAACGTCAGTTAGAACGTGTCTGCAAACGTTTTTCGGAGATTTCTCAAACATTTTGCCTGAAGCCTTAGACTTTCCGGTGCGTGATTTGGGAATTGACTTGTATGAAACTGATTTTGAGAAGTTAAAAGAGTACAGCTTTGAGAAGGGTGTTGCATTAGGCTTGGTCGATTCCAGAAATTCACTTGTTGAGGAGCAAGATGAATTGGTCGCAGCTGCCAAAGAAACCATTGAATGCATATACACTTCCAAGATGGGTGAAGTTTTCATTTGCCCAAACTGTGATTTAGAATTCCTGCCATGGGAACGGGCAAGAGAGAAAATTCAAATTATTGGCAGTGTAACTAAACGTGTCAGAGAGGATTTCGTGTGAATAAACTGTTTCCGACGCAAGAGGTAGGCAGTCTGGTCAAGCCAAGATGGAGACTTGAAGGCTACAGGGGAGAACCGCTGTTACAGGAGGACATAGCCGAAGCTGTGAAATGGGGGAGAAAACTGGGCATTGAGAATTTAAGAGAACTAGTTGAGTTATTGAGTGAAGGTGATTCTGCTAGCAGAAGAAGCGCTTTGTTGGAATGGTCTGCTAAATATGCTATTCGGTTCTTTGAAACAGCTGGTTTAGACATCGCGTTTGACGGAGAACAATGGAGGTCAGAAATGTACGAGCATGTGATACGGAAAGCTTCTGGTTTCAAGTTCTTAGGATACGTAAAATCTTTTGACTACAGGTACTACAAAAAAGCTGCCTGCGTAGACAGACCGAAGTATGCGAAATCTTTCTATCTGGACGAATTTCTATTTACGAAAGAAAACACGAAGATGGAAATAAAGGTGCCTTTCACAGGAGCCTATACGATTGTAGACTGGACCTTCAACGAACACTACGAGAAAAAGTCTAGCAGAAAAACCAGGAGCTTTAAGAGAATGAAATTCGAAGCTAAGAGAGAATTTCTTTTCGACCTGATAAACGAAGTAACAAGACCAGAAATAAGCAAGTTGGTGGATTCAGGGGCGAAGTGGATTCAAATAGACGAACCAGCAGCGACAACCAATCCGACTGATGAAGAAATGAAGTTGTTTGTGGAATCTTTCAACGAAACAGTCAAAGGTTTTAACTGCACCTTCAGCTTACATAACTGCTACAGCCACTATGAAGTTCTAGCTAAATACGCTGGCAAACTGCGGAATTGCAGTCATTTGTCTCTTGAATTCGCAAATAGAGACAGCAGGCAAACTGGCATCGGAGATACAAGAACAGGTTACAAGGAAATAGAATTGTTCGAAGAACACGGTTTTCAGGGAAACTACGGTTTGGGCGTAGTAGACGTGCATTCCAACTTTGTTGAGCCGCCTGAACTCGTAAGAGACAGAATATTGCATGTAGCGAAGATGATTGATGACCCCAGCAGAATATATGTGAGCCCAGACTGCGGTTTAAGAACAAGAACATGGGAAATAAGCTTCAGAAAGCTTAGGAACATGGTCTTAGGCGCTGAACTTGGCAGGAAGGCTCTGAAATGAGAAACTGTTATAATTTTTCTTTTAGAGCTTTTCCAAAAAAACTGTGACTTAGGCTGAACTTCTATCCAGAGTCGAAAATCGATTATTAAAAACTTCATAGGATTGGAGTTTTCCTTTTAAAAAAGCTTATACCTCTCAAATAGCCTAGAATAGGCTAGATAGAGCCTGTTTAGAGTTCTAGAGTCAAACGATGAGGCTTAGAAATGTGTGGAATATTTGGTTGCGTCCTAAAGAATGGGAATGCCGCTCCTATAATACATGCTGCTTTGAAAAGGCTTGAATATCGTGGCTATGACTCCGTTGGAGAGGCAACTTTCTATGACGGTAGACTCTACATAAAAAAAGACCAAGGAAAAATCGATGAAGTTCACAAAATCCACAACTTAGACGATTTGCCAGGAAATCTCGGGATCGGGCATACAAGATGGGCTACACACGGTGCGCCGTTAGAAGTTAATGCGCATCCGCATGTTGATTGCAGTTCGAACATCGCTGTTGTGCATAATGGAATCATAGAAAACTTTGTTGAGTTGAAACTGGAGTTGGAGAACCTCGGACATGTTTTCAAATCCAAAACTGACACTGAGGTCATAGTGCACCTCATCGAAGAAAATTTGAAGGCTGATCCATCTTCAAGCCTTGCTGACGCCGTACTAAAAACTGTGAGGAGACTTGACGGTTCATATGCAATCGCTGTGATTTCAACGAAGCAACCTGACAAAATATTGTGTGCCAGAAATGAAAGCCCCCTTGTTATTGGAATAAATGAAAACGCAGTTTACTGTGCCTCTGACATCCCCGCTTTTCTGCCTTTAACCAACAGAGCAGTTATAGTTGAGGATGGCGAGCTTGTTGTTCTGTCACGTGAAGGATTTAAGATCAGTAAGATTGCTGATTCAGCAGTCGTCGTGCGGGAGCCTGAGCTTATTGATTGGGCGCCTGAAATGGCTGTAAAGGAGGGCTATCCATATTTTATGCTGAAGGAAATTCATGAGCAACCAGCCTGTCTTCGGAACACGCTGAGACTGCAGGATCATTATCTTGATTTGATGGCGACTTTTCTCGACCGCGCTCGTGAGGTTTTCCTTGTTGCTTGCGGCTCATCCTATCATGCTTGTTTAGCTGCATCTTACATATTCTCGAAACTTGCTTTCTTAGCAACCTATCCTGTCATAGGTTCAGAATTCGTTGAGCAGCATGGCAAATCAGTGAACATTGAAAGCACAATTTTGGCGGTGAGCCAATCCGGCGAAACAGCAGACACTCTAGCTTCTGTAAGTGGTGCCCGTGAAAGAGCGGCAACAGTTCTTGGATTGACGAATGCTATTGGATCAACATTAACTAGGGTTTCACGAGTTTATATCGGCCAGCAGTCTGGCCCAGAAATAGGAGTAGCAGCAACGAAAACATTCACTTCACAACTTTCAGTCCTAGCTCAACTAGCCCTAAGACTTGCAAAGAAAAGAGGTAAAATTTCGCAAGATGAAATGGATTTCATTGCAGAAAAATTCGATAAGCTCCCAGATACTGTTGAAACAATAATTCAAACACAAGAGGAGAAAATAAAGCGGATTGCGAAAAAATATAAAGATGCAAAAACATTCTTTTTTCTGGGGCGTGGAGTAAGTGCAGCTACAGCCTACGAGGGCAGACTCAAACTTATGGAAATAGCTTATGTACCGTCCATGGCTTTCCCAGCTGGAGAAAGTAAGCACGGACCCATAAGCCTCGTAGAACATGGCTTTCCCGTTGTTTTCATTTGTCCAAAGGATGGAACTCACAGAACGCTGATAGGCAACATCATGGAGATGAAGGCCAGAGGAGCTTCGATAATTGCGGTAATTGAGGAAGGAGACGAAGAAATCAAAAAGTTAGCTGAGGATTATGTGGAAGTGCCTAAAGGTGTCCCTGAGGTTTTGTCACCAATACCCTTCATTGTTCCATTACAGCTTCTAGCATACTACATAGCTATAGAGAGAGGCCACAACCCAGACACCCCGAGAAACCTAGCGAAATCAGTTACTGTGAAATAATTCCTCTTTTTATTCTACATCTTTCTTTTAAATACAAACACGTTAAAAGGGTACACTCTACAATATTCTGTCTGGTGCATTGACTTGGAGAAAAGGGATTGGGAAGGACTCGTTGAAAAACTAGTGAAGGAGGATATTCTTCGCTCACCACGGGTTATTAGAGCCATGCGTTCAGTGCCCCGTGTAACGTTCCTCCCGGAGAACATGCAGTCATACAGCGCTGCGGATACTCCGCTTCCAATTGGGTTTGGACAGACTATTTCAGCGCCACATAGCGTCAGCGTTGATGCTGAGCTAGGCGAAACATGGTTTCAATAATGAATGAAGCCCTCCAATTGGAAGTCGGCCACAAAGTACTAGAAGTTGGAGCAGGTTCAGGATGGCACGCTGCAACCATAGCTGAGGTAGTTGCATCCAGCGACACGCCTAGAAGTGGATGGGGTCACGTTTACACGGTGGAAATAATTCAAGGTTTAGCTGAATTTGCCAGAAGAAATATCATGAAAGCTAGATACGGCGACCGTATAACCATAATCTGTACAGACGGATCTGTGGGCTATTCTGAAAAGACTCCTTACGACAGAATTCTTGTGACTGCCGCTGCACCAGATGTTCCTAAGCCTTTAATTGAACAGTTAAAACCTAACGGAATAATGCTAATCCCTGTTGGAAGCATGCACCTGTTCCAGAATCTCCTAAAAATCACAAAAGGAACAAACGGGAAAATTAAGAAAGAAAACCTTGGCGGAGTTGCCTTCGTCCCATTAACAGGGTGCCACGGTCACAGATGTTAATGTGGTTTTGGACTGAAAGGACAAAAGTAAAGGAATGAAAAATTGTGTATGACGTTATAGTTGTAGGCAGCGTTAGAGAAACTACTGAAGCGTTATATTTAACGAAAACTGCCGCAAACACAAGTTTGGTTAACCATGCAAACAAGATTTTAATAAGTGAACACATGAGAAAACAGCTGGAAAACTAAGGCATACACGTAATAGAGGGTTTTGTTGGAGAAGAAATCAATGAAAATCCTCCATTAAAAAGAGGCTTATATCACGCAACTTAAAAGATGGAACAACTCTAAAGTTAGAAATGAACATAATTTTTATAATTGCTGGTGTAAAACCGTTTGTTTCTGTTTTGCGAGAGGCTGGAATTGAAACTCACAGATCGGGATGCATCGTGGTTGACGAATTTGGAAGAACATAATTGAAGGTGTCTTTGCCGCTGGAGGCTATGCATCAACAATCAAAGATTTAGTTCCTTCATGCATTGGTAATGACGCTATAATCGCAATTCAAGCATGTCTATACATCAGTTACATGTTTGGTTCCTAGTTCCTTTCAATTTACTGGTTCAGATATCATGGTAAGACGTAAACCATGGCTTGTTAAAGGTTTAACACTTTTTTGTATCCGAATATGTCGAGAAAACCATGACCTGACATATTACAGGCTATCACCTTTTCCTCACCAGTTTCTTTGCACTTTAGCGCCTCATCTATCATGGCTCTAACGGCATATGATGATTCAGGAGCAGGTAGAAATCCTTCTGTTCTAAGGAAAATCCGAGTAGCCTCGAAAACTATTTTCTCGTCAACAGGGTAAACCATTGTGTAAATGTAACCCGTTTTTCTCAATAGACTTAAAATTGGTGATGCCCCAGAGTATCTGAGACCATCCCCAAAGATAGGCGGCGTCTCCACCTTATGACCCAACGTGTACATTTTAAGAAGTGGCGTTCTACCGGCATAATCCGCGAAGTCATAACGATATTCACCTCGGCTTATGTTGGGCGCCGACAGAGATTGAGCTGCAAGAAATTCACATTTCCGTTTACCTTTCAACACTTCACCAATAAAAGGCAATGTGAAACCACCGAAGTTGGACCCTCCTCCAAAGCAACCTATCAACAGATCAGGCTGCTCTCCTACAATGTTGAACTGTTTTATTGTTTCAAGACCGATGACTGACTGATGCATCAGCACGTGATTGAGGACACTTCCGAGACAGTAAGCAAATCCTTCATTTTTCCCCGCATATTCTAGGCCCTCAGATATCGCTATCCCTAACGATCCGGGATGATCGGGGTTTGTTTGGAGAACACTTCTGCCAACTTCAGTAATGTTGCTCGGTGAAGCATGAACCTCACCCCCATACATTCTCATTAGAGTTCTTCGGTCAACCTTCCAATCATATACATTGCGAACCCAGAAAATAACGCATTTTAACTCCATCAAACAAGAAGCGTACGATAATGCGGTGCCCCATTGCCCCGCCCCAGTTTCCGTGCAAAGGCCTTCTCTACCTTCCTCAGAGGCATAGAACACCTGCGCTAACGCTGTATTCACTTTGTGGCTTCCAGTAGGTGACAAATCTTCTCTCTTCCAATAGAGATGTGCAGGTGTCTTCAAGAACTTCTCCAGTTTTCTCGCTCGCCTGAGCGGTCTCGGTCTACCAGCTTGTATGTATAGCTCTCTCAATTTTTCAGGGATAGGAACCCAGCGTTGATCTGAGCTCTCCTGTTCTAAACATTTTTTGATCATTACTCTGGACAGAAACTCAAGTCGAGAAGGACCTGTTTCAGGTTCCTTAGGTGGTGGAAGCGGTTGCGGAAGATCCGGTAGGATGTTGTACCAGTTTTTTGGAAGCTCATCCACCGGCAGTTCAATCTTTACTTCATTCATTTCCCTTTCTCCTAAGCTTTAACTTTTAATCAGCCTAGTTAATTTCTTAATCCATAAAAGGTTTTCTTAGCTAAACCATTTTTCTAATGTTGTTTTTCCTTTCAGCTCCTCAGCGCCCTTACGCATTTTTTCTAGAGCCTTTCTGACTCGATTTTCTGAAAAGTCTCTCTCTCTGCAAATGAAATTTATTACACCTTCCACGTCTGGTTTTTTCCATTCTATGTTGTAATTATCTGTTACCTTTGGATGAAGGAAGATTTCCCTAATTTTTTGCGGTTGAACTGGAAACTCTGCATTTTTTATGTGTGGTAAGGCGTTTTCTAGGCTTCCATGTTCCTTTACCAGTTTTAGAGCTGTTTTTGGTCCTAAGCCTTTTATGCCTTCAGGGTTGAAGTCTGTGCCTATGAGTATGCCTATGTCGATCAATTGTTCATAGGTTATTTCACATTCCTTTAGAACTTGTTCAAGCTCAACAATTTCCGGCACAACCTCAATGTATACTTTTTTCTTTGGTAGCTTTCTTCGACCTGAAATTGTCACGTTTCTCACGAATCTCGGAGCACCAAAAAGGATGCTGTCATAATCTTGACTTGCGCAGTAGTCCGCGTCTCCATGCTTCACTACGTGTGCTGCTTGGGCTTCTCCCTCGCTTGGTGCTTGAATCCATGGAATCCCCATCAAATCTAGAAGCCGTTTGCTATCTTCAGCCATGTAATCTTTCAGACGGGATGTTGCCTGCGCGTACTTGCGGGCTTCTTCCATTCTGCCCTCTTTTACGGCTTGCTCATATTTTATCAAGGATTCTTTTTTTATCTTCATGCGCCTTTTGATTTCAGTTTCCTTTAATGCTGGTGGAGCTCCATCAAAAACGTATATTGGCTTTATACCTATTTTTACAAGGTTGCTTGTTCTGTAAAGAAGACCGCTTAAATGGCTTGTTATCCTTCCGTTACTGTCTTTCAATGGTGTGCCGTCTGGTTGACGGATTATCGCTAAGAACTGGTATAAAGCGTTGTACGCATCAATGGCAATGGATTTTCCGCTTAAATCCTCAAGCTTAACCGTTGTCTTTGGAATAAGGTCACGTAAGTTTACGCCCAAAACAACCCCTTTGAATATAAAAATGAAAGTGCAATAATAAATTTGCGAACGGTGTTTTACTGCATATTCTTGGACTGAGTTAGAGTTTTCTGCTAGTGATTTTGCGACTTTGAGACACATTAAATATAAGGAAGCTCGACAATTACAAGGGCATCATTGAGGAATCAGGATGGCTGAAAGAGCATCAACCTTATCATTGGTTACGTGTACAAGCTGCGGTAAACCCATACCTCCGGGAACGGGTTCCACGAAATTCCTGTGTCCAAATTGTGGGGAAATCCAAATAAGGCGGTGTGTAAAGTGCAGAAAGTTTGGTCGTTCCTACAAATGTCCAAAATGCGGTTTTGTCGGACCATAAGATGCTGAAGGAGGATGAAGAATGGGCAGTGTTATAGTATCTTACAAAATATTTCCGGTAGATATAACCATTGACTTTGAGAAGCTGAAGAAGAAGATTGAGGATTGTCTGCCAGAGTTCGCTTCGGTATACGGGTTTGGCGAAGAACCAATAGCTTACGGTCTAAATGCCTTAATAACTCACATAAAAATTCCAGAGGATAAGTCAGGTGTGCTTGATGAGCTTGAGAGGAGATTTGAGGAGATAAGTGAGATAAGCCAGGTGCAACCTGGTATGGTGCGCAGAACAAGTAGGTAGCCTTAAACATTTATATAGCAATTAACCTCTGTTTTGGGCAGTCTCAGTATTATCATGGAAGGGTTCTGATGGGTTGAGTCACAGTTACGTGTTGGCGATGCAAGACAGAGGGATGTTGGAAGGGGGATTGCCCGTTTAGATCAGAGGACAATGCAAAAATTGGGCATATCAGCAGGTGACGTAATCGAAATAGTTTGTAAAAAAACAACATCAGCCATAGCTTGGCCAGCCTACAGCGAAGATCAAAACCGGGAAATAATACGCATCGACGGCACTACTCGCAAAAACACTGGAGTAGCCATAAACGAATTCGTTGTTGTAAGACCAGCCAAAGTCAAAAACGCTTTAAACATCACATTTGCACCAGTGGGCATGAGGTTGAATGTCGATGAGGACTTCACAAACTTCGTTAAGAACCGCTTAATGGAAAGAACCCTCATGGAAGGAGACACGACACTTGTCATGATGCTTGGACACGCAATACCTTTCGCCGTAACAAAATCCCGTCCCCATGGTATAGTGAAAGTTACGGCAGAAACAAGGCTCACAATATTGAATGAACCAGTACCTGAAGGAAAAGGGATGCCGCGAACAACATACGAGGACATTGGGGGATTACATGGAGAGCTGCAACGAGTAAGAGAAATGGTTGAGCTTCCCTTACGACATCCTGAACTGTTCCAGAGGTTGGGAATAGAGCCACCGAAGGGGGTGCTGCTTCATGGTCCTCCAGGCTGCGGCAAGACCCTTTCGGTTAGGGCAGTAGCAAATGAATCAGAGGCAAATTTCTTTGCGATAAACGGACCAGAAATAATGAGCAAGTTTTACGGTGAATCAGAGGCAAGACTTCGAGAAATCTTTCAGCAAGCTGAACAGAACGCTCCAAGCATAATATTCATAGACGAACTGGATGCGATAGCGCCTAAGCGTGAAGAGGTTACAGGCGAAGTTGAAAGACGCGTGGTTGCCCAACTTCTAGCATTGATGGACGGTTTGTCGGGAAGAGGAAACGTTATAGTAATAGGGGCTACAAACAGGCCAGGCGCCTTGGATCCAGCCCTTCGTAGGCCAGGCAGATTCGACAGAGAAATCGAAATCGGCGTCCCCGACAAGAAGGGAAGATATGAAATCCTTCAAATTCACACTCGTGGAATGCCATTGGCGGATGATGTTGACCTCAAGAAATTGTCCAATATGGCCCATGGATATACAGGAGCAGACTTGGCAGCTTTGGGCAGAGAAACAGCTATGAAAGCCTTACGTCGATATCTGCCACAGATAAACTTGGAAGAAGAACGTGTACCGCCGAAAGTACTTGAAAAAATGGAAGTTCTAATGAAAGACTTCCTTAACGCTTACAAGGAGATAACTCCCACAGCAATGCGTGAAGTCTACATAGAAGTGCCAACGGTTCATTGGAACGACGTAGGCGGACTACAAGAAGTGAAGCTGAAACTTAACGAAGCTGTTGAATGGCCTCTGAAAAATCCGGAGATTTTTAAGAGACTCGGAATCAGACCGCCCAAGGGAATTTTACTTTATGGTCCTCCTGGCTGCGGTAAAACTCTCTTGGCCCGAGCTGTTGCGACGGAAAGCGAAGCCAATTTCATAACAATTAAAGGTCCAGAAATCTTTTCAAAATGGGTTGGAGAATCAGAGAAAGCCATAAGAGAAGTGTTCAGAAAGGCAAGAATGGCTGCTCCCACCGTGATATTTTTTGATGAGATTGATTCACTTGTGCCCCGGAGAGGTCTAGGTTTTGCCGACAGCGGAGTAACAGAACGTGTTATCAGTCAGCTGTTAACAGAAATGGACGGTATCATAACCCTAGAGGACATAGTTGTTATAGCCGCTACAAACAGACCGGACATTGTGGACCCGGCGATTCTTCGTCCAGGAAGATTTGACAGGTTAATCTATGTGCCTGGACCTGATGAGAAGAGTCGCCTTGAAATATTTAAGATTTACACAAAAAACATGCCATTAGAGAAGATAGTAGATGTAGCTAATTTAGCAGCTGTAACAATGAACTATTCTGGTGCGGACATAGACGCTGTGTGCAGAGAGGCTGCCATGCATGCTCTAAGGAAAGACATAAATACCAAGGAAGTCACAATGATTGATTTTCAAGATGCAATGAAACAGATTGGCCCATCAATCACGCTGGCCATGGAGAAATGGTATAAGAGCTTCATGAAACAGATTCGGCAAATTCGAAAGCCAGCAACTCCAGTTGCTTAGGAGTCCTAATCATGGTTCTTAAAACATGGAAGACGCGTCCAGCCTACTGTTTTATGCTTGAGGTCCTGGGCAAAAAGAAAGGCGCTATGACAGATGCAGTTCTTTTTGACGCTCTAAAGGAGGAATTTAAAGATTTAGGCTTTAAAGATTTCAACGAATTGTTGATGCGATTAGAAATCGGGGGAAAGATTCGAACAACCTCTATGGCACGTGGAAAAAGGCGAATTGAGCTGGTAACATAAGTCATGACTTTTATGTTTAGAACGTTAAAGGTTTATCGGACCGATGCATGAGACTTTTTCAGATGTAATTGTTGTTGGAGCTGGACCATGCGGCTCCTTCACAGCCTTCAATCTTGCAAAACTTGGCTTTGACGTAAGCGTTTTTGAAGAACATGCTGAAATAGGCATTCCATCCCATTGTGCTGGTCACTTGAGTATCAAAAGCCTAAAACTGTTAGGATTACATCCATTACCCTTTGAAATCGTCGAAAACGTTTTCTATGGAGCGATCTTTCACTCTCCGAGCGATAGAATTTTCGAAGTAAGATTCTCTTCACCGGTGACATGCGTCGTCAATAGAATTCTTTTTGATAAGTACATTGCGGAGAAAGCGGAAAAAGTTGGGACGCGTTATTTCCTAAATTCAATGGTTAAGTCCCTAATAGTTAAAAATGGTGTTGTGAAAGGTGCCATCATCAAGCGTGGAAAAACTGAAGAAAAGTTCTCAGCTAAAGTAGTCGTTGACGCTGAAGGAATCTCTTCAAGGATTCTAAGGCAAGTAAGCTTGTCGACGTTCAACCATCAGATGCTTGTCAAAGCTGTGCAAGCTGAGGTTAAAAACGTAAAAGATTTGGAAGTAGACATGGTTGAAGTTTTCTTCGGCAGAGAGTATGCTCCTGGATTTTATGCATGGCTGATACCTACACAGGATGAAAAGGCAAAGGTTGGATTAGCCACTACAAGTGGAAATCCAAGGGAACTCCTGCAAAGGCTTATGCTTAAACAACCAACAGCATCTCAAAAGCTACGTGGCGCAAAAATCTCACGCATATCATTTCATTCTATATCGCTTGGAGGACCAATTCCCCAGGCTTTTTCAGATGGATTCTTAGCCGTCGGAGATGTAGCGTCACAAGTCAAACCCACAACTGGTGGTGGTGTGTTTTTCGGCATGACGTGTGCAAGGATCGCTGCTGAAATCGTTTCCGAAGCCCTTTACAAGAATGACTTCTCCTCAGATTTCCTATGCAAATATCAAAGGCGGTGCAACGACATATTAGGGTCTGATATCAAGTTCATGTTGAGAATTAGGAAAATGCTAGATGCTCTGCCAGATGATAAGCTGGATGACACCATTAACTTCTGTGCAAAAATCAGCCTGAATAAAGCTCTTCAAAAGTTTGAAGACACAGATTTTCAAGGGCGATCTCTTATACGCACGTTATGGAATCCTCGCATGCCAATAGCTCTTTCCTATTTTCTTCTGTCATATTTGTTTGCCAATCGTAAAATTTGTAGGAGACAACTGAATAGAAAGGATTGTTGAAAGGCATGTCCGAATTCAGCTACAAACAAGTCATCGTTTTCCGTTCTGACTTGGAAATGAGTAAGGGAAAAATCGCAGCACAAGCCGGACACGCTGCAGCTTCAGCTGCGGAGGAAGCACACAAACACTTTAAACAATGGTGGAAAGCTTGGTTGCAGGAAGGACAGTGTAAAATCGCAGTTAAAGTGGAAAGCGAAAAAGAACTGCTTGAACTGGAAAAACAGGCAAAAGAGCTAGCATTACCATGTGCGTTGATTGTCGACAGAGGCATTACAGAAGTTCCTCCCGGCACAATAACATGTTTGGGAATAGGTCCAGCACCCGCGAAAAAGATAGACAAAATAACAGGTACGCTCCCTCTCCTCTAGAAGGCTCAAGCTTTGTTTGTTCCTCGATTAGAGAAGTTTTTAGGCATTGAGGTTTATGCTACAAGTTCTTCAGGTGTGGGTGGGGTTATTAGGCAGTATGTTGAAGATTTTCTTGTTGAGGAGATCCTGGTTGATGGTTCCAAAGCAGCGATATCCCAATCTGAAGTCCACGTCGAACACAAACCGTTAGGCTCTTCCACAGTCAAGAATCGCTATTTGCTATGTGTTTTGGTTAAGCGTAACTGGGATACCTTTTTAGTTCTTAAGGCAATCGCCAAGCAGCTTGACATAAGCGCAAAACATGTTCGAATTGCTGGTATAAAGGATGCGAAGGCTGTAACCGCACAATACATCACAATTGAGGATGTATCATCTGAAGAGATTCAGGGAAGTCGAGTCAAGGATGTGGAGATTTACCCAATAGGATATTTCCGTAGAAATTTTTCGTCATATTATCTATATGGCAACCGCTTCCACGTTGTCATTAGAGCAATAACTCATTCAAAGCCTAGGATTAGAGAACGAGTAACGAGAATTGTTGAAGAGTTCAAAACTGTTGGTGGAGTTCTGAACTTCTTTGGTCATCAAAGATTCGGAACAACCCGTCCGATAACCCATCTGGTCGGCAAATCTATGATTCAAGGAGACTTTGAGAAATCTGCAATGCTGTTTCTAGCAAAGTCAAATCCACATGAACATCCAGAATCTCAACGAGCACGTGAACAGTTGGAGAATACGCAAGACTTCAAACAGGCACTAAAAGATTTTCCAATACAATTGAGATACGAACGTTTAATGCTGATGTACTTAGCGAAAAAGCCAGGAGATTTCATAGGTGCTTTCAGAGAACTGCCAGCAAAGCTCATGCGGCTTTTTCCACAGGCATATCAAGCCTATTTATTCAACAAGTTTCTAAGCAGAAGAATGGAGATGAACCTTCCCTTCAAAAAAGCTGAAATTGGGGACTATGTTGTGAATGTGGAGCGTTCTGGATTGCCGATGTCAATAATGCACACGGTAGCAAAGGCAGAAACAGTTACAGACATAAATGAGGCAATCCAAGCTGGAAAAATGCGCTTGGCAATACCACTAGTCGGCTTCAAACGGCATCCTTCGCAAGGCGTTCAAGGGGAGATTGAAACAAAAATCTTGGAAGAAGAAGACATTTCTCCACAAAACTTCAAAAACGAATTCGTGCCAGAAATAAGTCTAAGAGGAAAACTGCGGACAGCCACAGTTCCACAAAGTAATCTCTTGCTAGATGCGATCTCAGAAGACCCTGTTAATCCATCAAAACGTAAGGCAGAAGTAAGCTTCACATTGCATCGTGGCTCCTACGCAACAATAGTTTTGAGAGAACTCATGAAACCGCGCAACATAATAAAAGCAGGGTTCTAGCTAGCTTACTATTTCTATTTCAAGTCAACTATGCCTCTTAACAAACACGTTAAACCACTGTTCGACCTATGTTTTTAAGCAGGTTCGAACGCGTTATTATTCCTGTGACTTTTCTTCCTTTCGTGATTAATACCCCGGGATACCTTTCAAGCAAAGGCTGAATTGAATTTATGCTTGTTTCCTCATGCACTATTGGCAATGGCTCATCCATAATGTTCTTGACTTTTTGAGCTGCTATGTTTGAACTCAAGTTCTTGATAATGCGTTCCTCAGTTATCGTTCCTACAACTTCGCCTTCGTTTATTACGGGCATCTGCGAAATAGCATGCCTCACCATAACCTCACTTACGTTTAAGATGCTGTCGTTTGGCTTTGTAAAAAGCACGCCCTTAGTCATTATGTCTCTACACATTCTCGTTTCCCCTTCTGTCAGAACTCTCAAAATCTTATTCACCGTTGAGAGTCTTGGATCAACCTTACCTCGCTCTATCTTCGCTATGTGAGCTTGTGAGACGCTGACAAGATCCGCAAGTCTCTGCTGAGTTAACCCTGCTTCTATTCTTAACCTTTTAAGCATAGGACCTGTTATCACCGAAAAATAACCTCCAGTTATTTTTGAACATAAATTAATACAGTAAAATATATATCCATTACTCCTCAAACCATATAGACTCTACTTGGGGAACGTTAAATGAGAAACATAATTGTGGAAGACTTGAAACAGAGACCACTTGAAAAACAACGTATAGAAATAGTTGAAAGAAAAGGACTTGGGCATCCAGACTATATATGCGACGCAATAATGGACAAGATTTCCGTACGCCTAAGCAAAGAATACATGAAAAAAACTGGTACGATACTGCATCATAACGTTGATAAATCTTTGCTTGTAGCTGGTGAAGCTGAACCAAAATTCGGTGGAGGCACAGTAAAACAACCAATGCTTCTCGTGTTTGGCGATAGAGCAACATCCGAAATTAACGGAGAAAAATTAAATGTCAGCGAAATTGCCGTCAATGTTGCTAAAGAATGGTTTAGGAAGAATATGCGCTTTTTAGATCCAGAAAAGCATGTGAAATTCCAAGTTGAACTGAAGCCAGGCTCAGTGGGACTCACAGACATTTTCAAGCGAAAAAGAGGCGTTTTAGGAGCCAATGACACCTCAGCGGCTGTCGGTTACGCACCTATGACCCGAACGGAGAAAATAGTGCTGAAAACCGAACAATTCTTGAACTCAAAAGAGTTCAAGGAACAATTTCCAGAATCAGGAGAAGACATAAAGGTCATGGGCTACAGAAACAACAATCACCTGCACTTAACAATTTCAATGGCGTTTGTCGACCGTTACATATTCAGTGAAGAAGAGTATTTCGACAAAAAAGCTAAGATCCACGAAGAAACTAAGAATTTTGTAAGGGCAAACACTAGTTTTGACGACATCGATGTACAACTAAACACTTTGGATGTCCGTGGAAGAGGTTTAGGCGGTATGTACCTAACTGTTTTGGGCACAAGTGCAGACAGTGGCGACTCCGGACAAGTAGGCAGAGGAAACCGTGTGAACGGCTTAATATCTTTGAATAGGCCCTTCTGTTCAGAGGCTGCAGCTGGAAAAAATCCTGTCAGCCACGTTGGCAAAATATACAACGTTTTGACATACAAAATAGCAAAGCGCGTATATGAGCAAGTGCCAGAAGTTGAAGAAGTATACATTTGGCTATTAAGCAAAATCGGAACTCCCATAGATCATCCAGCCATTGCAGCAGCGCAAGTTGTAATGAAAGACAACAACTCAGTAGAAACGATAAAGCGGAGAATAGAAGAAATATTAGATTACGAACTGGCAAATATAGACAAATTCTGCATGGAACTAGCCCAAGGAAGAATCCCTATCTGTTGAGTTTCAGGGGCGAGCGTTAGGGAGCATTCGGAGTTAAATAAAAAAGAATATTTTTTCATTCCAACAAGTTTTGAAAATTAGAGCTGTGACCTTAAATATTGTTTTTCTCACTACTATCTAGGTGATTCAGTGAAAATAATAGGAGGTCCTTTAGGTAAGGACATACACGTTGCAGGTGTTTTAAATTTTCTTCGTATTGTTAAGGATTTAGGATATGAGACTGTTTATCTAGGACCAGCAAATTCTGTAGAAGAATTTATGGAAGAAATTAAAAAACATAATCCTGACATTGTTGCTATCAGCTACAGATTGAGCCCTGAAACTGCAGAAGAACTATTAGCGCTTTTTAAACATGCTATTATAGAATATGGATTAACAGATAAAAAATATTTTTTCGGGGGAACTTCAGCAACAGCAGAAGTAGCTAAACAGATCGGTATATTCGATAAAATCTTCATAGGAGGAGAATCAAGAGACTACATAATTAACTATTTGCGCGGAAAAGAACTGAAAACAACTCAAGATTATCCTGACGATTTAGTTGATAGAATCAGATGGAAAAGCCCTATCTTACGACACCATTTTGGGTTGCCCTCTTTAGAAGCAACAATTGAGGGTGCAAAAGAAATAGCTGAAGCAGGAGTATTAGATGTCATTT
>DAOVGI010000023.1 GCA_030672475.1 Candidatus Bathyarchaeota archaeon | reverse complement strand
TGAAGGAAGAACTCGCAGACCTGAAAGAACAACTCAGAAGTGTTCTGGAAAAAGAACAAAGAGGAAGGCGTGGAATCCACATTGACTTCAATAACCGCATACACGACTACGTTGAAGACGTAATGGAAGGAGTTGCTGAAGGCATACACGGTGAACTCGAGAAATCCGTATTCATAGGACCAAGGGGTGTTAGAATCCTCAGTGAAAGATCAACACACAGAAAAGATTACGAAACTGAAGTCAGCTTTACGAAAGTAGCTGAAGTAATGAGTGCCTTAGGCCATGAACACAGACTGGGAATATTGAACGAGCTTATGAGCGGTGGAAAATATATCAACGAGCTACAAGAAAAGCTTTCCGAAATCACCACAAGCACCCTCTCAAGCCATCTTAAAGTGCTTGAAGAAGCAGGATTAGTGGTTCACGAAAAAGTCAGAGGACGCCACCTTATCACAATACCTGGCAGAACCGCCTATAAAATGGCGAAACGAGTCTCCAGATTTTTTGAAAGAAGGAACCACAAATGAAAAAGCAAAACTATGAACTAGATGACACAGTTTCAAAAGCAACTGACAACGTAAAACTGTGGCGAACAGAAAGAGGACTTCTAGAAATCAGTAGAGACACATTAGCCGTCTCAATAAGACTAGACGACAAACGAAGAGGCTACGTGTTCCACGGACACGGTAGGCTGCTTCTAGACAGTATAGTTGAAACTGAAGAAGGCGCTGTTGGTGAACCAGTTGAGAAAGAATTGGATGAGCCGTTTCTAATGCTGGGAGACGTAGAAGATATGGAACAACATTTTTCCAAAACAAGCGAAGAAGACTTCACAAAAATAGGCTATGAACATCAACAAGACTTCATAAATAGAGCAAAAGATTTGTGTGACAATTTTTTCATAAAAAGAGTACATGAGCATCATCGCTTCAGCGAAAGCAATGGCTTGATATTCGCCTTCCCTAACGAAGCCAGCACATTTGACATCCTTGTCGCTAAAGGTTCAAAACTAGTCTACAAAGCCACGGACATAACCTTCATATCAAACAATACCAAGGTAGTCCTGAAAAGCCAAGGCATAGCGGTCTGCAAGAATGATGGAAAATCGGTTATTATCAAAAATGGCAGATCAGTAATCATCAAGAAATAGTGTCTTTCTCCATAATTCCTACCGACTCCTTGAGTTTGTAGCCTCATGCTGCAGGTTTGCCTTTATCGCACTATTCCCTATTTTCCTCGCTGGCAAATTCAATATACGGCGAAAAACGGCAATGCTCAATATATTGATAGTCATCACAATTGGCGTACCGGCTGCAATCTGAATATAACAGTTGGCTGAGTAGCCGCGCGTGCTTAATATGTGGAAAATATGTGTCAAGCATCTGCAAATTATTTAACTAGGGAAGAACTGAGAACATAACGATGAATGCAAAAAGAAAGCGCACCAACGCAAAACTTGATAACGAGACTAAAGTGTCGAAAATAATTGAACTATTGAAAAAGGAATATCCTGAGGCCAAAATAACCCTAGATTATACGAATCCTCTTGAGCTTCTGGTGGCCACGATTCTTTCAGCGCAATGCACTGACAAAAGAGTGAACATTGTGACGAAAGCCCTGTTTAAGAAATACAGGAATGCGGAAGACTACGTTAATGCAGGTTTGAACGAACTTGAAGAAGACATAAAATCTACAGGTTTCTACAGGAACAAAGCGAGGAACATCAAGAAATGCTGCGAAGCTCTAGTTGAAAAGTTTAACTCGCAAGTTCCAAAAACAATGGAGGAAATGATTCCGCTTCCAGGCGTCGCCAGAAAGACTGCAAACATTGTTCTGTCAAACGCGTACGGTCTTGCCGAGGGAATAGCCGTGGACACTCATGTTCGCAGAGTTGCCAAAAGACTGAGGCTTACGGATTATGAAGACTCGACTAAGATAGAGATGGATTTGACTAAAATAGTTCCGAAGACAGAATGGTTGAGGATCACAGACTTGCTGGTATTTCACGGTAGAAGGATCTGCGTGGCAAAGAAACCGAAATGTGGAATATGCGTGTTGAAGAAACTGTGTCCCTCAGAGCTGACTTCCAACCGGAATGATGCATCATCAACCTTGGCACATTGAAGTAACACATAAACATAGCATATATAACGAAACGCCTCTCTGCCCAGGAACGGAGTAGTGTTCTGAAAGGTGATATGACTGCGTTCAATTCTCCCCAGAAAAAACTCAGAAAACCTTGCAACAAAAAACAGAAAAAGGAAAATCAACGTGGTCATGATTTCTTCTACTCTTTGTACAGTTTTCTCTATCCTACTGTTTAACGTGAGAATAACACTGTAGAGGTTGACATGCACTCTGATGACATTTCCTTCTATAGACTTCTGTCACAACTCACGTTGGTGCAGTGAATGACAACGAAAAAAATTCATGATTGGAACTCTAAACTTATCATTTCTTGCGAGTCATCTCTTCAAAGGAAGTTTTGCGAGGATTTGTCCATTTTGCATTCAAAGAAAGACTGTGTTGTTGAAGACATATCTTAGAAAAAGGGTTCACAGAATGAAGGGGAAGACGAAAGACCATTTGGAAGAAACTTGAGAATCTAGAGTCTTACCAATGATTTTTCGTAATCGTCAACAACGTATTTTTTGCCTTTTTGACTTACTCTTTGTCTTTCCTTTTCTAAGAGTTTTTTCTGTTTTTCAACTCCTCCAGGATATTTTGAATTTATCACCCCTCCAGTTTTCAACGTGCGCCAGTACGGAGTAACATCCTTTTCTCCTTCTTGTCTTTGTTCTTCAGCGGCGTTGGCTGCAATCCAAGCGAAAATGCCTGTAGTTAAGGGACAGCAGATATTTGTTCCATGCTTTTTGGCAAGAGCCGTGCGAATTTCATTAATGGTTGTGAGCTTTCCCTCAGGAACTCTTCTCATCATCTCATTTACTTCCATTGGTGCTGGAATAACCATTGTGCCTGTACCCCACCTTTTGCTCATTTTGCCAGTAATTTTCTCAACTCTTGGCAAACCCTTGCTATCAACCAATTTTTCAACCCAACTTTTCTTCTTGGTCACCATTTCTTGACGCTTCCTTTACTCTAACCTAGAAGTTGCATCATAACAATATGTCATTGCATATGTATTTGCTGAAAACACTTAATATTTATTATCCATCGACAGATCGATAGTTTGCTCCATCTAGTTGTAGAGCATTTGCAATCACATTTCCATGACGCACGTGCTGACTCGCCAATTATCCAATGTTACAGCTTCTGAACAAAAACGATTATAAGATAGAGGCTTATATGAAAGTCTGCAAGTGAATCTGGAATATGTTGAGGTAGATATTTGATGTCTGTGTTTGCAGCACCAGGAGCGTATGACCGTGCCATAACCGTTTTTTCACCTGATGGCAGGCTGTTTCAAGTTGAATATGCAATGGAACTGGTTAACCGTGGAGCAACAATTCTAGGAATAAGTTGCTCAGAAGGAGCTATATTAGGAGCCGAGGAGACTGTTGATCCCCTTGAGAAAGCGGGATCTTCTTGGAAGATTTTCAAACTTGACAATCACATAGGAGCAGCAATAGTTGGCTTGAGTTCAGATGCAAGAGTTCTGATAGACCAGGCACGTGTGTATGCTCAAACCAACAAGTTGACATATGATGAACCAATAGACGTAGAAGTCATAACGAAAAGAATCTGCGACATAAAGCAGCTTTATACACAACATGCTGGAGTAAGACCTTTTGGGGTTTCAATGATTTTTGGTGGAGTGGATAAAACAGGAAACCACGTGTTCGGTACACACCCAAGCGGAACTTATAGAGCCTATAAGGCTAGAGCAGAAGGTGCAGGAAGAGAAACAGTGATGAAAATCTTGAAAGATGAATACCGCGAAGACATGAACCTTAAAGAAGCCGCAAAGTTTGCAGTGAAATGTTTGGTGAAAGCTCTAGAAGCAAGGCAGTTGCCGCCTAGAATAAAGATAACAGTAATTTCTTCAGCTACCCAAAAAATGGAGATGCTGAGCGCCGACAAAATCGAAGAACATATGAAAGAGTTGGGCTTGGGCAAGTGAAACAGGAATGGGCGAAAAATACACGATTGCACGTCTCTCAAAAGGTAATGAACACTTCGAGGTTCTCATAAAACCCGAAAAAGCATTGGCGTTTCGCATGGGAAAAACAACAGCAATAACCGAGGTCTTGGTCACTGAAACTATATTTTCAGATGCCAACAAAGGCACAAAGGTTTCAGAAGAAACCTTAAGCAAAACCTTCGGAACAACAGATCCTCAAAAAGTGGCGGAGACGATTCTAAAAAAAGGAACACTTCAACTCACAACCGAACAACGTAGAAGAATGATTGAGAGCAAAAGGAAGCAGATAATAGCATTCATATCAAGGCAATGTGTCGATCCGAGAACAAAGCTTCCTCATCCACCATTACGTGTGGAACAAGCAATGGAGCAGATTCACTATTCAATAGACACATTCAAGCCGGTGGAAGAACAAGCAAAAGACATAATCAAACTGTTGAGAAGCATTTTACCCTTAAGAATGGAACAGGTATCCGTTGCAGTCCGCATACCACCGGAATACTCAGCTAAGGCATACGGAACAATAAAGGGATTTGGAACAATAAAACGTGAAGAATGGCGTGGAGACGGCTCATGGTACGGAGTTTTGGAGATGCCCGCAGGCCTGTACGGCCCGTTCCTAGAAAGAATTGGAGATGTAACTAAAGGAAGAGCTGAAGCAAAGATGCTCTCCTGAAAGGTTTATTATGAATATTGGATGTGTAATTTGTGTCAACTTTTTTTGAAAAGAGACAACTTGTGACACCTGGGGACATGCTTGCAGAAGGAACATATGTTGCAGGCGAAAACACGTACAAAAAAGACGACAAAATATATGCTTCTAGGCTTGGGCTTGTGGAATACAAAGATAAAATGGTAAATGTTGTTGCTCTAAAAGCTTTTTACATCCCAAAGTTGGGGGACACAGTCATAGGAGTCATTGTGGAGGTTGGTTTTAACGGGTGGACAGTGGATATACACTCGCCATACTTGGCTGTTTTGAGAGCCTCAGAAGTCTTAAGCAGGCCATTCAGACCGCAGGAAAATGATCTGTCCAAGGTTCTTAATGCGGGAGACTTGGTCATTGCGAAGATAATAGCTTATGACAGATCGCACGATCCACGGCTGACGGTTGGTGAACCTGGACTTGGAAAAATAACGCGTGGGCAAATTGTGAAGATAACTCCAACAAAGATTCCACGTGTGATAGGCAGAAACGGCTCAATGGTATCCATGATAAAACAGGAAACAGGTTCTCATATAATCCTCGGACAGAATGGATTAGTATTAATCACGGGAAAAACCTTGGAAAATGAACAATTGGCAATTATGGCGATTCAGAAAATTGAGAATGAATCGCACATATCTGGTTTAACAGATCGTATAGCCCAAGCGATCAAGAAAGAAAAAGCCAAACAAAAGGAGGAAGTAAAGAATGAGTCAAAAACATGAAAAGTTAATTGATAAAAAAGGTTTAAGATTAGATGGAAGAAAACCGGAAGAATTAAGATCGGTACAAATTGAAGTAGGCATCTTACCAAATGCCGACGGTTCAGCATACATCCAGCAGGGGAAAAACAAGATATTAGCTGGCGTGTACGGTCCAAGAGAGTTGCACCCTAAACATCTGGCACTTCCAGATAGAACCGTTCTGAGATGTCGTTATCATATGGCGCCTTTCTCCGTTCAGGAACGCAAGTCACCAGCGCCGTCCAGAAGGGAAATAGAGCTCTCAAAAGTCATTAGGGAATCCCTCGAACCCTCAATTTTCCTTGAATATTACCCCCGGACAGGTATAGACCTTTTCATTGAAGTTCTACAGGCTGATGGAGGAACAAGATGTGCAAGCATCACCGCAGCATCGTTAGCCTTAGCAGATGCAGGTATTCCAATGCAGGATCTAGTGGCTGCTTGTGCCGCTGGAAAGATCGATGACATTGTGGTGTTAGATTTGATGGATACTGAAGACAAGATAGGATCTGCTGATGTTCCAGTAGCTCTAATGCCGAATCTCAACGCTATAACACTGCTGCAGATGGATGGAATTCTAACCTTTGAAGAATTTGAAAAAGCTGTAAATCTAGCCCTCGAGGGATGTAGAAAAATCCACGCAATGCAAAAGGAAGCACTGAAAACAAAATATGTAAATGTTAAGGAGGTTGAAGAATAATGTCATCAATAATTGTTAGCTTAAAGCGAAAACAAATTGCAGAGTTCATTGAGAAAGAAAAGAGACTGGATGGTAGAGGTCTATTAGATTATCGTGAAATAGTAGTTGAACCAGGAGTAATTGAACGGGCTGAAGGTTCAGCCAGGGTTCTTCTTGGGAAGACGGAGGTTCTGGCTGGAGTAAAAATTGGAATCGGAAAACCGTACGCAGACACGCCTAACGAAGGTGTCTTAACGGTGAACGCAGAGCTTGTACCGTTAGCGTCGCCAACGTTTGATCCTGGACCGCCGAAAGAAAACGCGATAGAACTAGCCAGAGTTGTTGATAGAGGAATAAGAGAGTCAAAAGTCCTCGATTTCAAAAAGCTGTGCATTATTCCCAGTAAGAAAGTGCTTGTCGTGTTTGTAGATGTTTATGTACTTAATCATGATGGAAACCTAATAGATGCTTCTGCACTGGCGGCCCTTGCTGCTTTGCTCAATACAAAAATGTTCAACTATGAGGTGGAGGGAGATGAAGTAAAAATCAAGTCAGATCTTACACAGCTTCCTGTGAGAAAACATCCAATTGCTGTCACTTTTGCGAAGATAGGTGATAAGCTTATTGTCGATCCTTGGCTTGAAGAGGAACAGATAATAGATGCTAGACTTACCGTGACAACTGATGATGACGGCAACATATGCGCGATGCAGAAGGGGGGCAACGGATATTTCACTCCAAAAGAAGTATTAAAGGCTGTGAAAACAGCAAGAGAGAAAGCTAAGGAAATACGCAAGAAACTGAAGTGGTGAAGAACTCGTGGGGAAGAGTACAAAGAAGGTTGGACCTACACGCGGGTTAGGACCCCGTTACGGAGCAACTGTTAGGAAACGCTACATTAAAGTAGTTACAGGAATGAAGCAACCTCATAAGTGCCCACAGTGTGGACTCATGCGGGTGAAGAGGGTGAGTGTAGGCATTTGGAAATGCAAAAAGTGCGGTTACACATTTGCTGGAGGAGCTTATACTCCAACTACAAAGCTTGGAATAGTGGCGAACCGCATAGCTAAGGGAGCAGCGGTTACAGAACAGGTCGTCGCAACCAGCGAAAAAACCGAGTGACTGCGCTCCATATCTTTCATGATTAAGGTGTTAGCTGAAAATTCGGTTGCAGTAACGACTAGGTCACGCGGGAATTCTGATATGTCGGTAAAACTGTATGGTTATTACGCGCAAGTTCATTTCAGACCTAATTGAGGTTGGATCGAAGATTACAATATCACATCTGGCTTGGGAGTTGATCTATTGAGCGCCAATGCTGTTATTCGTTTAAGTTTTCCTTCAGAAAGCCTCGCGGAAATCGTTCTCAAGGCTTTAACACCTGAAGTTAGGAAGTTTCCATCGATGCGATCTCGAGCGAGTCTGGAGAAAGAGAATACATATTTAACTTTAAGGATTGAAGCTAAGGATACCGTTGCCTTACGTGCTGCAGTGAATTCTTATTTGAGATGGACAAACTCGATAGTAACTGTTTTAGAGACCTTGAAAGATCTTTCCTAGCAGTATTTTGATTTGACATAAAACTCTTGGCGCGTGCAGTCTGCTTTAAAGCTTGCATAAGCTTCTTATCATATTAGAAAAATCTATGTTTCTTTTTTTCTTCTTCCTTGTATTGTTCTTGAGATTGTACGAGCTCTTGATTTTCAACAGGAGTCACGGTCACCATAACTTCTGTTTCCTGTTTTTCCTCAACCTTCTCTTCACCTTCAAGTTTTTGTTCCTGACCTGCTTTGAAGTTTTCCGCTTCTTTCAGTTCTTTTTCCAGATCCTTCTTCTTAGATTCCAACTTTTCCACAGCTTCACGTTTCACCCTAGTTTTCTCCTCTAGCTTTTGAATTGCCACTTCAACTTCAAGTGTCTTCACGGATTCTCTCAAAGTTTTCTCTGTTTCCGCTAGTAACTGCAACTCATCTTCCAATTCTGCCTTTTTCTTTTGGAGTTCTACCGACAAAGCTATTCTCACCTAAATCTACGTTTCGTTACTGAGCTTATAATAAGTTATGAAGACAGAATCTAAATTCGTGGTTCAGAAAAA
>DAOVGI010000008.1 GCA_030672475.1 Candidatus Bathyarchaeota archaeon | reverse complement strand
TCGTAAGACTGAAAAGATGGCTTTTCTAAAGCTCATTCTTGCTTTCGCCTTTCAGCAGTTGAACTAGTTGACAGTCTTTGTAGCGCCCACTGAGGAGGGGGGGAACTTCATTCTTTGTAGCCTATTTCTTTTTTGAGGTATTCAACTGACTCTGGATTCATGAGAGTAGTAGTGTCACCGACTGACTGGTTTCTAATTAGGGATTTGAGAATTCTCCGCATGATCTTCCCGCTACGCGTCTTTGGCAGTTCGCTTGAGAACACTATTTTGTCAGGTCTTGCTGTTGGTCCAATTGTAGCGTCAACATGCTTTATCAACTCTTTTTTGAGTTGATCTGAAGGTGCTACATCAGGCTTTAGAG
Source organism: Candidatus Bathyarchaeota archaeon (assembly GCA_030672475.1). Lineage (GTDB taxonomy): Archaea > Thermoproteota > Bathyarchaeia > Bathyarchaeales > Bathycorpusculaceae > SOJA01. The sequence goes on along the minus strand of DAOVGI010000008.1, from coordinate 14,044 downwards.
TTACAAAGGCAATAGGTACTTCTCCTTTTATATCATGTGGGGCAGCTACAACTGCGGACTCCACAACTGCTTCATAACTGTTTATAGCATTTTCTAACTCTGCCGTTGATAACCTATGACCCGCAACTTTCATTACATCATCAACCCTGCCAGTCAACCGAATGTTTCCGAGTTCATCCCATCTTCGCGCTCCATCACTTGTGAAGTAGAATTTTTCGGCGTAAACGCTGAAGTATTCCTTGTATCTTGCCGGGTTTCTCCACACGTTTCGGAGCATTCCCGGCGCGAACGGGTTTTTCTGCACCAAGTAACCACCTTCGCCAATCCCCATAGAATTCCCAGACTCATCAAGGATGTCATGACTTGTGCCCGGGAAGCTTCTACCAGCAACTGTCGGGATGAATGGCCCTATACCCGGCAACGAATTGATTAGGGTTCCTCCAGTTTCGGTTTGCCACCAAGTGTCAATTACCGGGCATCTTCCACCGCCGATCTTGTTGAAATACCAGAGCCATGCTTCTTCGTTTATTGGTTCACCTACTGTTCCAAGTATTCGAAGACTGTTCAGGTTATGCTTATTGGGCCATTCTTCACCCCACTGCATGAACATTCTTATCGCTGTCGGAGCAGTGTAAAAGACCGTTACACCATATTTTTCTACTATGCTCCACCATCTGTCTAATTGAGGATAGTTTGGAGCACCTTCATACTCTACCATCGTAGCGCCACATAAGAGTGGCCCATAGCAACCGTAAGTGTGGCCTGTAACCCAGCCGATGTCCGCTGTACACCAGAAAACATCGTCATCATGGATGTCGAAATCCCACTTTGTCGTCCAGTAAGCTTGCACCGCGTATCCGCCAGTGTGATGTTCAACTCCCTTCGGTTTGCCTGTTGTGCCGCTTGTGTAAAGAAGGTACAAGATGTCTTCGCTGTCCATGACTTCCGGTTCACAGTAATTGCCAGCATCTTTCATTAGTTCATGCCACCAGTAGTCTCGGCCTTCAACCATGTTAACATCCATCCCCATCCGTTTAACAACAACAACTTTTTGTATCGGTGTCCCTTCAACTCCCTTTTCCGCTTCAGCCTTCAAGTTTATCTGTTTTCCCCGTCTGTAATATCCGTCCACAGTCACGAGAACTTTGGCTTCTGCATCCAACATCCTTTCTTGCAGAGATTTACTACTGAAAGCAGAAAAAACTACGTTATGTATGGCTCCAATGCGAGCGCACGCGAGCATTGCTATTTGTACTTCTGGAATCATTGGCAGGTATATTCCGACTCTGTCACCTTTTCTCACTCCGAGACTCTTCAGAACGTTTGCAAATTTGTTGACTTCTCGGTATAGGTCAAAGTATGTAAGCACTCTCTCTTTCTCATTTGGTGGTTCAGGCACCCATATTATCGCTGCTTTGTTTCTTCTCCAAGTTTTTATGTGTCTGTCTAAAGCATTGTATGACATGTTCAGTTTTCCGTTAATGAACCATCTGTAATAAGGTGGCTCCCACTGGTAGTTTTCATCCCATTCCTTGAACCAGTCGATTCCTTCACGAGCAAGCTTAGCCCAAAAAGCCGCTCGGTCTTTCGATGCTTCAGCATAAATTGATTCATCGTTCATCCACGCCTTCTTCTTAAGTTCCTCAGACGGCCAGAATACATTATTTTTCTGTGGATCTCTCCTTACCCACATAATAGGTTTAAACACTATATCAACCACTGTATTTTTCGCTTGATTTTGTTTGAAAATGTAAGATATTGGATATAAACCTTATCTTCTAAACACGTAGAACAAATCATAAGAAGAGTCATGTGCAGTTTTGAAAAGAAAAACTCGTGTTGTGGAGTGTGACGGCTACTGTTTGTTTGTTGGGCATAAGGGTAAGACCGTTTTTCCATGGACTTCATTCAACACTTCTGCCAATGCGGTGTATACAGCGCTTAATCCGCAAATTATCCCTTCATACCCTGTTATCGTTGCCAGAGTTGTGTTTCCAGTTAAATCTCTGGCTGTTAGCAAGAAGAAGAGTACGGCTAGGCTCATAAAAACGAATTGTACAGCTCTGTTCGCCTTCAGCGTCCCAAAGAACATTATAAAAGTGAATAAGCCCCACATGAAGAAGTAAGCAGCCATGGCTTCGTTTGAGGCTTTTGTGATTTGCGGATAATATATGACTGAATTGGGTAGAATTAGCAATATTACAAGGGACCACCAGAACAAACCGTAAGAGCTGAATGCCACCGTGCCGAATGTGTTTCCTCTCTTGTACTCCATTATACCAGCAATCACTTGGGCAAGTCCACCGTAAGCTAAGCCCATTGCCAATATCATACTGCCTAATGGATAGAAGCCAGCGTTATGCAGATTTAACAGAATCGTTGTCATTCCAAAACCCATGAGTCCAAGGGGTGCTGGATTCGCTAACTTTTCACTCATATATACATAATCCGCCTTATTTCACATTTGGAAACTTTTCTTCGTAACGTAAAGGATATAAATTTTTCCGCGAAAAATCACGTTCTTCTTCTGCCGGCTATGTATTTGCCTATTTCTATGCTGAAGAACACTATTAAAGTAAAACCAATTGCTACGGCCCAATCAGATGCTTTTGGATATGTTACGTCAAAGACACCGTGGAATACGGGTATGTAAAGCACCATTAACTGTAAACCTAACGAAGAAAGGATTGCAAGCCAAAGGAATCTGTTTTTGAATACACCTACCTTAAAGACTGTGTATTTAAGTGAACGCGCATTTACAGCGTTGGCTAGCTCCATCAAAACTAGCGCGACAAAAAGCTGCGTTCTAGCCTCAAGCAGACCGCTACTTCTCAGAGTGAAGAAGTACCCACCTAAGAGAAGCACTGTCATCAATACTGGAACTGCAGATAAGTATATTCTCACATCCCGTGTGAAGACACTTTCTTTTGGATCTCTTGGTTTTCTCTCCATCAGGTCCGGGTCGCCTGGGTCCACGCCTAAGGCCATAGCAGGTAAACCGTCTGTTGTCAGGTTCACCCAGAGAATTTGTATTGTCGTTAAGGCTATTGCTGATTCTTGATCCCCACTTAGCATCATTGCCAAAAACAGAACGAGGATTTCCATTATGTTACAACGTAGTAGATAAGTTAAATATTTCTTAATGTTGCCGTAAATTTCGCGTCCTTCTTTCACTGCTCTAACGATTGTTGCAAAGTTATCATCTATTAAAACCATGTCTGAAGATTCCTTTGTGACTTCTGTTCCGGTTATTCCCATTGCTATGCCTATGTCAGCAATCTTCAAAGCGGGCGCATCGTTTACACCGTCGCCTGTCATAGCGCAGATGTAACCCTTTTTTCTCAGAGCTTTAACTATACGAACCTTGTGTTCAGGTGAAACTCTGGCACAAATCACGATTTTGTCAACCGATTTCTCGAATTCTTCATCGCTGAGCAAATCCAATTCTGCCCCTGTTAAAACCCTGTCTTTTTCACTTTCATTTTCGCCTATGAGGTTCAACGCTTTGGCTACAGCCATGGCTGTCAGTTTGTGGTCACCTGTAACCATAACAACTTTGATTCCAGCTTTATTGCACAAGTAAATAGCGTCTTTAACTTCTCTCCGTGGAGGATCAATCATTCCGATTATTCCAAGGAAAATGAAGTCTTTCTCGTCTTCTTCATTGAATGAAGTTGTGGATTCCGGCAGTTCCTTATATGCGAAACCTAAATTTCTTAACGCTTGAATCGCCATGGCCTCGTTCACTGTCAATATTTGCTTGCGCATTCCATCGGTTAATTTGCGTATTTTTCCGTCTATGTAGAATTTGCTGCATTTTTCCAAAACGATTTCTGGAGCTCCTTTCATGTAAGCCATTTTGCTCTTACCATATGCTTCGTGAATTGTTGTCATGCGTTTTCTTTCCGAAGAAAACGGGATTTCGTTTATTCGTGGTTCTTCTTTTTCTATTTCTTCCTTCCATAAACCTGCCTTAGCAGCAGCAACAACTAACGCTCCTTCTGTTGGGTCGCCTTTCACAATCCATTTTCCCTCTTCCTTCTCCAGCTTTGCGTCGTTGCATAAAGTCGCGGTGTTTAAGAGTGCATGAAGCTCTTTTTCCTTGGTTGGATCAAGTTTCTTGTCTTCAAAAAGGAAAATTCCTTGCGGTTCGTAGCCTACACCCGTCACCTTCAAAGCTTTATCGTTTACGTAGATTCTCTGCACGGTCATTTCGCCCTTCGTCATTGTTCCGGTTTTGTCTGAGCATATGACGCTTGTACAGCCCAAAGTTTCAACCGCTGGAAGCCGCCGGATAATAGCGTTTTCTCTTGCCATTCGATACATACCTACTGCAAGCGCACCCGTCACAACAGCGGGCAACGCTTCTGGGACAGCGGCTACTGCAAGGCTAATTGCCCACAGAACCATTTCAAGAATTTCACGTCCTTTATGAATGCCAAAAACCGCCACAACTGCACAAACAACTATTGATAAAATTCCAATCCATTTTCCAACATGACCCATTCTTTTCTCAAGCGGTGTCTCCTCCACTTCTGTTACTTGAACCATTTTAGCGATTTTTCCAAACTCTGTATTCATACCCGTTGACGTAACAACTGCTTTACCACGTCCATAAACAACAACTGTACCAGTGAATAATATGTTACGTCTATCTGAAACTGAGGTTTCTTCAGGCAAAGGTTTAACATTTTTATTTACAGGAGCGGATTCACCTGTCAATGGAGCTTCATCTGTTTTCATGTTCATAACTTCGATAAGCCTAGCGTCCGCAGGAACCTTGTCTCCTGTGTATAACAGGATGATGTCGCCGGGTACAATATCACGGGTCTCAAGTTGCATTTCCTTGCCGTCACGCAAAACTAGGGCTGTTGGAGCAGTCATCTTCTTTAGGGCTTCAAGAGCCTTTTCCGCTTTATACTCTTGAGTGAAACCTAGAACTGCACATGCTATGACTATTGCTATTATAACTAATGCGTCGTATGCCTCTCCCACGGCAAACGAAAGTATTGTGGCAGCTAGCAAAATTATAATCAATACATTCGTAAACTGTTCAAGAAAGAGCCTGACCGGCGACTTTCCCTTTTCCTTTTTCAACTCATTAGGTCCAAAATCTTGCAAACGTTTCTGCACTTCTTCTGAGCTTAAGCCATCCATTTTAGCCTTCAATGCATGCATAACTTCATCAAGGTTCATGCTGTGCCACGATTTTGACGTTTGCTCCACCCCTACTCCTAGACGCGAAATAACCAGTTGTAAAGGTTTTCTTTTATTCTTTTCCATTCAGCTATAAAGCATCTCACCATTAAAGTTATAAAAGAGTTTATGAAAATCTGAAGACTTAGTCTAAATTCAGTGCACAAATCCTGAAATTATGGAGGATAAAAGATGGAAGAATGGTTGATAGCTCCAATATCAGCGTTAATCTCAATTCTAGTTGCAGTATACCTCTATTACTTCGTAAAGAGACAGGAAGCTGGAACCAAAAAAATGCAGGAAATCGCTGATGCAATAAAGGAGGGTGCAAATGCATTCCTAAAAAGGGAATACAAGACCCTGGCAATTGTCGTCGTAATCATTGCTGTGTTGCTGGGAATATTCGTTCCAGAACCCATCTGGATCACCGAAACAAAGATCAAGAATATTAGTTTGGCATTGGCATACGTGTTCGGTTCGCTTTCTTCTGCTTTGGCTGGTTATTTCGGCATGGACGTTGCACTTAAAGCAAATGTTAGAACGGCTAACGCCGCTAGAAAGGGATTGAACAAAGCGTTCCCAATATCATTCCGCGGCGGAGCTGTAATGGGTTTGTCAGTCGTAGGATTAGCTTTACTGGGAATAAGCATAGTCTACGGCATCACACGTGACCCAGAGATCGTTCTTGGTTACAGTATTGGAGCAAGCACTTTGACTTTGTTTGCAAAGGCTGGCGGCGGCATCTACACTAAGACTGCTGATGTGAGTGCAGACCTCGTGGGTAAAGTGGAGCTTGGCATACCAGAAGATGATCCAAGAAACCCAGCCGTCATAGCTGATAATGTTGGCGACAATGTTGGTGATGTCGCAGGAATGGGGGCTGATCTGTTCGACTCTTATGTTGCATGCGTGATGGCAGCAATGCTACTGGCAGTAGGTCTGATACCCGAAACTTCACCTATGGAAAACCCGTATGTCAATTTGGCACTGATATTTGCTGCACTGGGAATTATCGCTTCTGTTCTCGGTGTAGCTGTTGTAAGAGTTGGCAAAAAGGGTGATCCAGGAAAAGCTCTCAACCGGGGAACGTACGTAACCTGTTTTCTCTTCGGAGCCTTAACACTCGTTACAATCATGCATCTTCAACTTGACCTCAAAATATGGGGAGCAACTGCAGTCGGATTAGTTGCAGGGGTTATCATTGGTATCACATCAGACTATTACACATCTATAAACAGACCTCCTGTCAGAATGACTGCGGAGGCATCAAAGACGGGAGCAGCCATAAACATACTGACAGGCTTCTCATACGGTTTGATAAGTGTATTTCCGCCGCTTCTTGGAATAGGAATTGCGTCTGCGTTGGCGTACTTCCTCTGCGAAGGCATATCAGCTGGGTTTGGCGTGTATGGAGTTGGCATGAGCGCTCTTGGAATGTTATCCATCGTTGCGACAATAGTTGCCGGTGATGCATATGGGCCTATAGGCGATAACGCGAAGGGAATCGCTGAGCAGTCTGGGCTAGGGGAAGAAGTAATCAGAATAACTGACAAGCTTGATGCAGCTGGTAACACGACTAAGGCTATATCGAAAGGATTTGCAATAGGAGCTGCTGGATTGACCGCACTTGCTCTGCTTGCTACCTATCACAAAATAGCTAGTGCACACGCAGAATTAATCGGCAAAACGGTTAGTTTTGATTTGATGAACCCTTTGGTTATGCTTGGAGTTTTCATCGGTATCGCAGTTCCATGCTTGTTTTCAGCTCTCTGTATGCTTGCTGTTTCGAAGAACTCTTCTGTAATGATTGAGGAGATCAGAAGACAGTTCAGGGAGATTCCAGGTCTGAGAGAAGGTAAAGAAGGAGTAAAACCGGATTATGCATCCTGCGTGGACATCGCAACGAAGGCGGCTCTAGAAGCCTTGCTTCCTCTAATTGCAATGTCAATTCTGATAACCTTGGCTGTGGGATTCATCTGTGGCATCTCAGCTCTTGCTGGATACCTGGCTGGAAGCATCTTCAGTGGATTCATGCTTGCAATACTGATGGCTAATTCAGGTGGAATGTGGGATAACGCGAAAAAATACATTGAAGATGGAAAATTCGGCGGTAAAGGTTCAGACGCTCATAAAGCAGCGGTAATTGGCGATACTGTTGGCGATCCATTCAAAGACACAGCTGGTCCGTCATTAAACACTTTGGTAACGGTAATATCTCAGATAGCGTCTTTGTTGGCACCTTTGATTATTACCTATGCATTGATAGGGCTCTAGCCACGTCTAAACCTAGACGTCCTCATTTTTGTCTTTGCCGAAATTTATTCCATGTATGGTACGCTGCGAAAGGGATGAATCTTGAAGAAATGTTTGAGGACTCGTCTTTCAGAGTTTCTTTCTCCCAAGGAGTTAGCGTGTATTTACAAGTCTTATGATAGAGTTGGAGACATTGCGATTATAAGAATAACAGAGAAATCCCAGAAATACAGCCAAGCCGTTGCAGAAGCAATCATGGATGTTCATAATAATGTGAAGACGGTGTTGGCTCAAAAAAGTCCTGTTCGTGGAGATTTCCGACTCAGAGAACTGGAGTTTGTCGCTGGCGAAGAAAAGACCGTGACAATACATAGGGAATCTGGATGCTTGTTCTCTGTTGATGTTAAAAAATGTTATTTTTCACCGAGACTTCTGTACGAGAGAATGCGAATTGCAAAACAAGTTGGAAACGGAGAAGTTGTTGTGAACATGTTTGCTGGAGTGGGCTGTTTTTCCATAATCATTGCTGAGCATTCGAAAGCTGAAAAAATCTATTCAATCGACGTTAACCCCGCGGCATTTCAGTTTATGCAAGAGAACATCAAGTTGAACAGGGTTTACGGAAGAGTAATCCCATTGAAGGGAGAGGCAAAAGAAGTTATTGAGAAGAGATTACGCTTTGCAGCGGATCGGGTTCTTATGCCATTGCCTGAAAAATCCTTTGCACATTTACCTTGTGCCTTATTGGCTCTTAAAAGTCTTGGTGGATGGATTCACTACTATGATTTTGAACATGCTGTGAAAAATGAGAATCCCATTCTGAAGGTTAAGATGAAGGTGGCTGAAAGACTTGAAAAGTTAGGTGTAACCTTCAAGATTCCCTTTGGCCGCATCGTTAGAACAACAGGTCCGAACTGGTATCAAGTAGTCTTGGATGTTAAACTGAATTCTTGGGGAAACAAGATAAATCATAGAGGTTCATGAAAAAGCAGAAATGCATGTTTTTCCAATATATCGTGATCGGTGAAAGCTATTGAGCGTTGAAGTAGGAGTATGCGGTGTATACTGTGAATATTGTCCAGTTTGCAGACGTGAAGAGAAAGCCTGCCTAGGATGTGAATGGGTTAACGAACAATTGAGGCTATCGAGAGAATCTCATAAAGGCTGTGCCTTTTGGGAGTGCGCTAACCGGAAAAATGTGAAATGTTGCTTTCTATGCGAAGAGTTCCCGTGTCCCCTACATTATGGAAAAGAAGCAGTTTATGCTCCAGAAGCATTAGAACTGTGGAAAGAACTTATAAAAGGAGGATTTAGTTTTAGTAAACAATAATACTTTCAGACGAAAGGGTATTACAGTTTAAGGACAAAAGATCGTTGGAGGGATAGCAACATAAAGAAGAAGTTGATGGACATATTGGCTTGCCCCATAGATAAACATCACCCACTGGAATTACTTGTCTTCGAAGAAAAAGAGGAGATAGTGGAAGGTTTAATCATCTGTCCAAAATGTTTAAGATGGTATCCTATTCGAGATGAAATTCCGGAGATGCTTCCTGACGAGTTACGAAAAGAGAGTGAAGACTTACCTTTTTTGAAAAGATGGAAAAAAAAGATTCCGGAAAGAATACTGTTGAACGGTAAACCCTTCAACCTTAAAGAGAAATAAAGAAACTTCAACCTTTTTGCTTTAGCTTCAGTACTCTGCCCGTTGCTGAAGATTTTAGTGCTGTTTCTGCTATTTGAAGGGCTTTTAAGCCATCTGTGCCTGTTACAAGTGGCTTCTCCTTTTTCAAAATGCAATCTGCGAAGTGTTGAAGCTCAAGTTTTAAAGGTTCTCGCCATGCGAGTCTTGGCTGTACAGTCTGTTTTGCATTCTCTATTGTCAGTTCCTGCGTGATGTAGTCAAGTTTCATTATGCCTTCGCTTCCAGTAGCCACTAGCACCCGCGTCTTGTAGGGCGTTAACCAGTTAGATTCAATGAAAGCGCTTTTACCTCCTTCAAAAGTGAGCATTATCTGAGCATAATCCTCAAACTTCCTATGTTTCATTCTTCCAATTCTTGCGTACACCGCAACGGGTTCTTCACCGAAAAGACGCCTTGTTATATCTATATCATGTATTGCCAAGTCCTTGACAACTCCTACATCGCCTATTCTTTCTGGCCATTGGGAAACTCTTTTCGCTGTCGCACATACGAGATCGCCGATTCTTCTGTTTTCAATTGTCTTTTTGATGTATTGGACTCCTGGAATAAACCACATTAAGAAGCCTACTGTAAGGTGTAAACCTTCTTTTTCTGCTGTTTTCAACAGTTTTTCTGCTTGTTTTACGTTTGATGCCATTGGTTTTTCAACTAGAACATGTTTTCCTGTTTTCAAGGCTTTCAGTGCTTCTTTTGCTAGGCTTGTTGACCATGAACAGATACTTACCGCTTCAATGTCTTTCCTTTTCAGCATTCTTCCAGAGTTTGTGTAGGGTTTTGCACCGAATTGCTTGGCTACAGTTTTAGCTCTTTCAGCATTTATGTCACAAACTGCTAAGAGTTCTGTTTCTTCTAACTCTTTGTAGACTCTTGCGTGGTTTTTTCCCCAAAAGCCTGTTCCAATAACCGCAACACCCAACTTCTTCATTTTGTCTGGACTCCTCTTCCTAACCCACGATATATGAAGCCTTCCATTTCAGCTTTTTCTGAGTTGATAACACGTTCAAGGTCAACTATGGCCGCGGGCATTCTTGCCATGATTTTCAGTTTTTTTAGGTTTAACCGTTTGAATCGGTTGTGACCTGTGAATATCACTATGCAGTCTACACGTTCCATAGCTTCTGTTAAATTCCTGCTGAACTGATAATCATAATCGCCTAACTCTTTACTTGACAAATACGGATCGTAAAAGCTGACCTTGGCACCTTTAGCCTCCAGAATTTTAGCAAGTCTTTTCGCTGAACTTTTAGGTATGTCCCTTATATTCCGTGTCTGCGAAATCCCAAGTACAGAGATTCTTGCTCTTCTCAAGGTTTTTCCACAGCTTCTCAGGGCTTGTCTAATTAGACTGACTGCGTGTTTTGACGTTTCCTCGTTTGTCTCTCTGGCAGCAGCTGGGATTCGAAGTTTCACATTTAGGTTTTCAGCCTCTTCCAGTAGAAGGCTTGGCTCTTTACACAGGTTACTACAAGTGAGCGTTGGCGAGACAAGCGCACTACATGCGTCTGTTTCGGCAAGTTTTTGAACCTCAGAATAGTCTATTCCTGCCTTCTCGCAGAAAATGGCAAACTCATTAGCTAAAGCAATATTGGCATAATGTTGCACGGTTTCAAAGAGCATTTCTGCTTCCGCTGTTTTAACGTCCTTTGTTTCTGTCACACCATTTTTTGCAATGATTCTTAGTACAGTTGATGCCGCGTTTAAGCTGTTCTTGTCTGTTGCGGCTATAATCCGCTTGTAATTCGCCAGTTTTTCCAAAGTTTGTTCCTGTAGAGCTGGAACAGGACTGTATGCTAAGCCTAAGTCAACCCCGACTTTAAATCCAGAAGAATTTTCCAAGGTCTCCCTGATCAAGCCCTCTGTTGTGCCTAGTCCAACTGTACTGGTAACAATAGTTAGTGAGCCGCGTCGGAGACTTGAACCCACCTGTTTGCACGCCTTCTCTAGGTCTAAGTAGCTCACCTTTTTCTTTTTGTCAATCTTCGCCTCAGTTGTTATTAGGATCACGTCGCTTTTTGCAGCAGCCGCTTTGAAATCGTTTGTTGCTTCTAAGCGTCCGTTCTTCAGGTTTTCTTTGAAGAAACGCTCAATTCCACGTTTCAGAAAAGGGATTTTTCCTTTTGCAAGACGGTTCACTATCGCTCGGTTTGTGTCAACGCATGTTACTTTGAATCCAGCTTCGGCAAAAAGGCAAGCGTGTAGAACACCGTTTCGTCCACAGCCTATAATGCTAACTTTGTATGTTCTACGCTTTTCTGCATGGTCTACTTCCTCCGGTTTTACATTTAGTATCCATCTGGACATTTGGCGTTCTCCATAATCCGTTTGAAGCTGGTTTAGCTCTTCAGACTGTTAATTATTGTTTCAAGTTTTGAACTATATTCTTCGATGAGTTGTATGGTTTTTTCCTGTGTTTTCGCTTCTGCATATAGCCTGTAGATGGGTTCCGTTCCGCTTGGACGTATCAAGATAGCGCTTTTATCCTCGAACCACAGTTTGACTCCGTCGATTGTATTCATGTTCAGCTCACTCAATTGTTCAGTTAGTTTCTCCAAGACTTTCTTTTTAATGTCGTTTGCGCATTCAACCTTACCTTTTTCGATGAAGTACTCCGGTAATTCTCCAAGTAACTTGGAGAGTTCCTCATCAGTTTCAGCCATGATGTTTAAGATTAGAGCTGTTGCCATAGCGCCATCTCTAACTGATTGATGAGGACCGTAAAAGATCCCACCATTTTCCTCTCCACCGAGTTTGGCATTTAAATTCTTCATTGTCTGAGAAACTGTCACACTTCCTACTTTTGTCCAAACTATTTCTCCGCCATAACGATCAGCTATGTCCTTAACCAAAGTTGAGGAACTCACCGGCGTAACAATTTTCTCATCCGGGTTATCCTTCAAAAAGTGTTTTTCCACCAAGGCGAAGGTCTTATCTCCCCAATGGATTCTTCCGTTTTCGTCAACAAATATTGAACGGTCAGCATCGCCATCATATGCCACAGCCAAATCTGCGCCCACAGATTTCACTGTCAAAGCTAAGTCCTTAAGGTTCTCTGGTCGCGGTTCAGGTGATCTTCCTGGAAATGTTCCATCAATATTCGCGTTTATGGTTGTAACTTTGCATCCCAATTCTCGAAGCAAGCGCGGTGCGGCCAAGCTGCCTACACTGTTTCCAGGATCAATAATAACATGGTATTCTTTTTTCGCTATTTCAGAGACATCCACATGTTTTTTTATCGCTTCCACATAATCATCGATTACTCCATGGAGGGCGCGTGTCGTTCCCAAGTTGCACCATTCTGCATGGTGAATCTTCTCATTAAAGTATGTGTCTTCGATCTCGATTTCTTGTTCCCGCGAAAGTTCTATTCCATCTTTCCAAATAACCTTTATGCCATTATATTCTGGTGGGTTATGTGACGCGGTGATTATCACTGCACCATTCATTTTGTGATTCCTTACTGCAAACTGTAATGCTGGAGTAGGCGACATTCCAACGAAAAGCACATTGCACCCACTTGCATTTAAACCAGCAATAACCGCCTTAGCGAACATTGGACCGCTTGTTCTAGCGTCATAGCCAACTATGAGGTTGCCACGTTGAAAGAATGTTCCTATCGCGCTGCCAATTTTGATCGCCATTTGTGGGGTTAATTCTTTGTTAACTAGTCCGCGTATTCCATTTGTCCCAAACAAACGTTTTAAGCTCAACATGTTGTTCTATCCCTTTCCTAGATAATAATTTTAGACGTTAATACACTTTCAGTGACCTCTTTTGCTGGACAAATTATGACTCCTTTTGTAAGTGACACGTTATCCTTAATTTTAACATGGTCGCCGAGCACACTTCCCCCTTCAATCCTGGTTTTTTTTCCAATAACTGCACTTTCACCGATTATGGCTCCATTTATTGACGAGAAATCAGATATTATGGTTCTAGCAAAAATCACTGAGTTTTGTATACGGACGTTCTTTCCGATAGTAACATCCTGTCCCAAAATGGTGTAGGGTCCGATAATTGATTTTTCTCCGATAGAAACTCCTGTGTCAAAAGCCACAGGCTCCCTAACTCTAATGCCACGTCCAGTTTTATGTTTATGTTGTTTGACAAAATGTTTCAACAATATTTTGTTTATCGTTAAGTAATCCTCTATTTCACCGATGTCCGTCCACAAGCCATCAAAAACATATCCGTAGAGCTTTCCTTCTTTTACTAGTTTTGGGAATATTTCATGTTCTAGGGAGACTTCTTGTCCTTTCGGAATATATTTGAAAATTGCCGGGCTGAGAACATAAACACCAGCATTTATCAGATCAGTTGAGGAGGTTTCAGGTGAAGGTTTTTCAACGAAGCTTTTTATACGATTTTCCCCTGCTAGTTCTGCAACTCCATATCTGCTTGGGTCCTCAACTCTGTGAAGAGCTATTGTTGCTACTGCATCTTTCTCTTTGTGCGCTTTGGAAATTTTTCTATAATTTATGTCGGCAAATATGTCTCCGTTCAGAACCAGAAAAGGAGCGTTATGTCCTATGAGTTTTTCAGCTTTTTTTACCGGTCCGGCAGTTCCGAGTGGTTTTTTCAGCGGATCCCTTGAATAAGTGATGTGCAACCCGCATTTTGGAATTCTGTGCTGTTTTATGAAGAGTTCAGTTTGAAGGTTAACCGCTAAAATCGCTTCTTCAATCTTGTTCTTGGCGAGTCTTTCAAAAGTCCACTGCAGCAAAGGTTTGTTAACTATTGGGAAGAGGATTTTTGGTCTTGTGCAGCTTAGGGGTCTTAGTCTTGTGCCGAAACCTCCTGCGAGAATCAGAGCTTTCAAAGTTTTTCACCGTCTTGAAGTGCAAGCTTATATTCGAGTGCTTTGTAATAAAACGATTTCGTGAAGGTTGACGG
>DAOVGI010000044.1 GCA_030672475.1 Candidatus Bathyarchaeota archaeon | reverse complement strand
TTGGACAGAATTCAAGAGGCTTTGGTGTTAGCGCTTATGTTGATTTTCGTTGTTGGAGTTTTCTATTCTAACATTGGGCTCTTCTACAAGATCGTTGTTTCCGTTTTGGTTTTCAGCATAATTTCTCTTGTTGGAATGGTCAATCAAGCTATTAAACAAAAAGAGAACACACAATTCTGAAAAGTCGCGCGCGCTCTATGGAAGCAAAGTGCCAGCAGATGAGATTGAAAGAATTACTTCTAAATTCATAAGACCCTACTTGAACAATCTAAGAAGAATGAACTTCATCTGAATACAAGCCTTAGCTTGCTTCAAAGCACCAAACTTATAACAGAGAGCTTCCCTTCGCATGCCCTCGGATGTGAATGCAAATGACAAACAAACGGAATGTCGTGTTGTATTTGGATGCTGAACTGGTCAGAAAAACGCGTGAACTAGGTTTCAACCTTTCTAAAACGTTCGAAAACCACTTAAAACATCTGATTAACCAATTTCAGAGCATTAATGCTGCAAGTAACCTTCAAAATCACGTTATTGGTAGCCCGGGAGAGATTCGAACTCTCGTCAGCGGGTCCAGAGCCCGCCATGCTTGACCGCTACACCACCGGGCTTCAACTGAAAATAGCGGTGTTCGTTGTAATATCTTTAACGTTGTATGCTCAAAAGGAAAAGAGCGGGTAATGTCTGGCTTCTTCCCCCTTGGTTATGTCTTTCTAGTGTTGGCATCTTTCAGCACTCAGGGTCAACCTTTGCAGATTCGCAATGTCGACGCTGTTGCGGCTTTGCTTTTGAAGAAGCACTTTTGTAACATGTTTCGTGTGCGTCTAGAGTTAAGAACTGCAATTTGTTCTTCGAAAATTTGAGTTCGTTGTTCTTCACTATTACGTGGTGACAAGTAACTGAGCGCGCGCTCGCTTTGCCATAGCCAAAACTCTGGCTACTTGGTCACCAAGACTGGACATGGAGCGTTTCTTATCACGCCGTCACTTACGCTTCCTAGAAGTATCTCTCTTATTTTGCTCACACCTCTAGCGCCCATGACAATTAGGTCAAACTGACCTTCCTTAGCGGTTTCAAGAATTTCCTGAACAGTATGCCCTTCCTTGAGTAACGTTTCAACTTGAACCCCTTCAGCCCTAATCTTGTTTTCACCATCCACCAAAATCGTGTTGCCAGCCCTGCGGGCAGCCTCAACCACTTTGGAAAAATCGGCAGGAGCCATAATCGGAACGCTTGGAGGAGTCAGAGTTGTCGGTTCAGACATGACTATTGGTCTTATACCAACAGCGTACACGTTAATCAACGTGATCCTTCCATTAAACATTTTAGCCATTTGAATGGCTATTCTCAAAGCCTCTGAAGAATGACTGGAACCATCTAGTGGTACCAGAATTCTTTCAAACACATGTGTCACCCTCAATTCAATCTAAAGGCAATCATTTACTATTATAGATTTTGTATTGTCTAAACCTTTAAACTCGATCTGCTTGTTCCAAGTTCTATTGGGCATTGTAGAAGATTTGGAGAGAAAAATAAGAAGCAAAGCCTCTCTACCGTGACAGTTTCTTTGATTTATCATAGATGTTTCTTCCTTTTCATGCCGATAAAGACAATGATTATTGCCATGATGACTGTGACATTGAGTTAAGAACCAGCGCAGGCCAGCAAGTAGACTCTACACAATCAAAGACGGTAAACTGAGACTTCAACATCAAGGTGATTCATAATAGCGAAAATTCCGTAAACTTTACTTTTCCTTTCTTATCAATGACGACTTCGAATCTTTCAGTCCATGGATGTCCTTCCAAGTCTATAGGACACGTACCATTGATTACCCAAGCACCATCTTTTTGCTCAACCACTGCAACAATTATATTTTCCGAGTTCTTCTTTTCCCTAACGAAATTGACAGCTATCTGTTGAGCATCTTCTTTTGAAACAGCTTTCACGCATGCTTGCCTCCAATGTCTCTATTACACATAACATGATAGCATTAAAAGTTATGAATACAGAATCGTTAGTGAAGCTAAATATAGGCTTAACCAAGTACACATCATATTGCGATACGTTCAAATCGATAAACGCGTCAATTTATCTGGAATGGCAACTTCGGAAAAAGGAAGATTATGAACGGGAAAAACAGGAAAATAATGCACGTAGACATGGATCATTTTTTCACAGCAGTTGAGGAAAGAGAACATCCGAGTTTAAGGGTAAGCCAGTTATTGTGGGAACGGATCCTAAAGGAAGGGGAGTTGTCAGCACGTGTAATTATGAAGCGAGAAAGCTCATGCAAGATTATCTTAGACCGGAGAGAAAAAGACGGCTGGTAGGCATAAGAGTTTCAAATCTTGTATCCGCGAAAAAACAAAAAAAGTTATTATGAAGGTCTACGGTGAAATGTAGCTACATCGAGGGGATAGTATGAGTGACCTTAGAAGATTACTGGAAAAATCAGGGTACTCCAACAAAGCAATTGAGTATTACTTGAAAAAAGTGAATGTTGGACACATGGAAAATCCAAGCGTCCACTTAGCCTACACCGGACCATGTGGAGATACTGTAGAAGTCTATCTGAAAATCGAACTCAACGTGATAAGAGACGCAAAATTTCAAGCAATAGGTTGTGCAGGATCTTTTTCGTCTGGATCAGCCTTGATGGAAATGGTGAAAGGAAAAACTTTGGAAGAAGCGGAGAAAATAACGGAGGAAGACATAATCAATTTTCTTGAAGGTATCCCGAAAGAGAAAATCCATTGTGCTTGCTTGGCAAAACGAACTTTTCAAAGGGCTATCAAGAAATACATGAAATCCAAGAATAAGGCTGACGCGTAGTCTTGATATTTACTTACGTAAGATGAATTCCCACTTACACCACAAATCTTCAGGGTGCTTGCCTGGTGGGCAAACTAGACAGTTCACATCAACTTTTGGATTCAATGCTTTTGCAAAGTTTCTCAAATAGCCAAACCTGACTTTTCGACATGGAAACTCGCCTAAACCTTTTTTCAAACGTGCCTCTTGCGTTCTACACCTGTCAATACTTAGAACAGCCCTGTTATCGCTTATCTCGATTGTTTTGAAGGGCTGATCTAGAGCCCAGCTTGACTTACGTAAAAGATTCATAATAGTTGAAATGTCAGCATTTTCACCAACTTCAAACATTCTTCGCAACTTTTTTGCTTCAATCATTGCCAAAATCTGCCAGACTCCAGCATCGATTTCCGTTGCTGCCTGAGTACCGAACTTCTTCTCTATGCCCAGAAAGTATAAGCCGTCAACCCTCCACACATTTCTGATCTGAAGAAAGAAGAAATCAAGTAGTTTTTCAATCGGCATTTCAACCAACATTTCACGATCTTCAACGTTTCCAGGAGGATATTCACTCATGTCAAACACCGGATTAAGATTAACAGGTTATTATGAATTAACCTTTTAAACTTAATCAGGTCAAAAGATAGAAGGCCGGCGAAGCATTTGGAGCAGTTAGCGAAGACCATTATTCTCGGGATCATTCAAGGCTTAACCGAGTGGCTTCCAATATCAAGCACTGGACACTTGAAATTGTTTGAGAACCTTTTAGGTTTTAAGGCTCATGAACTCATATTCTTTGACGTTATTCTACATGTTGGAACCTTAATCGTGGTTTTGGTGTTTTTCAGAAGAGATGTTGGCAAAATCTTGTCAGCTCTTGCACGTTTAGATTTTGAAACAGAATATGGAAGAACGGTGCCTTTGGTGGTTGTTGGAGTTATCCCCACGGCGTTGATTGGTTTAGTCTTTGGCGGGTTGATTCAAAACTTTTTTCAAAAACTTCTAGGAGTTGGCACAGCGTTTCTTCTGTGTGGAGTGATTCTTTATTCTTCAAAGTTTGCAAGAGAAAAAACTGAGAGTGTAGGATATTTGGCAGCTTTGATTATTGGGATAGCGCAAGGTGTGGCTATAGTTCCTGGCATTTCGAGAAGTGGAGCAACAATTACAGTTGCTCTTTTGCTTGGAATTAGTCGAGAAAAAGCTTTCAAGTTTTCTTTTCTACTTTCAATTCCAGCCATTCTGGGCGCTTTAGGCTATACCGCTTGCACAGAGCGTGGTGAGTTGACATCTACAGGATTGGAGTGGGGAGAAATCTTTGCAGGGGCAATCATGGCAATGCTTGTAGGTTACTTCGCGCTGAAAATGCTTTGGAAGATCATTGCTAGAGGAAAGCTTCATTTCTTTGCGTTCTACTGTTGGCTACTCGGTGCAGTGCTGGTACTTCTAGAGAGTTTCTAGCCATTTCGGTTTGCCGGATAAAAACTCGGTTAAGAACTTTGCAAAATCACTGTTCTCCTTGTAGATATCGATTATTTCTTCATTGACAAAAATCTCGAATTTTTGATGCAGCTTCTTCGAAATCTTTTCAGCTATGCCTGTGTTCCTTCCTCCATCCTTCAGTTTTTCCTCTAGCAACATCACAACATCAGCGTGTTTCCTGCGGATTTCCACAACCCATCTTCCATCTTCAATGTAAGGTCCAGAAACAGTGTTTGGACTTATGTGTTTAAGCAAGAAGTTTCTGCACTCGTTCTCCTTTTCAAGAGGTGGACCCAAATGCTTCTTAACGGGAGGGATGAAGCGTTGCTCAAGCTTGAAGATGAACATGTTGACGGTTCTTTCATCACTCCATGGAGTGTCTCTTAAAACGTGAAACCCTCTTATTTGGATCAACTTGCGTAATGAACGCTGGGACTTATACAGTTGTCCCCAGAGAATGTCTGGAACTGTATTAACTTTTCCAAAAGTGAGGAAAATAGTTGTGGAGCCATGTTTCGCTAATTTTTGTTTCAGCTCTTCTACTGATAGAGCTGTTGTTTCTGGCGGGTAAGAAAACCTTATGTTTGGGTTTTTTAGGAACGCTCGGGCAGCTGCTATGAATGTGTAAAGTTTTTGTGACTGCACGGCTGAAGCAACGTTTCGTTCTTTGTCAACCGGGTCAACTATCACTAGGGGTTCTTTGAACAGAAGTTTTAATTCGTTCTCTCTCTTTTCATAATAATGTTGTATGTCAATGACTATCCTTTTCTTGTGTTGTGAGAAGGCTTTCAGCGTGTTCATAAAGGACTTATAGTGCAAGATGAGGAGTTCACACAAGTAGCCGCTGAATCCGCCAACCTTGATCTCTGCGCCGTAGACCTCTATTCCCTTCATGAACTTCTTCAACAGTCGCACCTCGCCTTCCATCTGCTCTTCCAAGTGTTTTTTCACGTAGCTTGTGTGGAATGGTGTGCGATCTGTGGCGCTTAACCATTCTCCTTGGTTGACTTTGTAGCAAGGCACAATATTGATTCTGGTATCGTCAACTACTGCCTCCAGATAAGGATGTTCAGCAAACCTTTCAAACTGCTTTGAACCTTCCGTGGCTTTTCTAGCTATTTTCAGGCAAACTTCCCCAAGGGATTTACGGGGTATAGTGGTTGGTACACGCATGAAGATGTCTATGTCTGGTTCTCTGCTGATCCATGTATCCTTTGCAACAGACCCTTCAACGTGCACCTCAGCTTCAATACCAAAGTTTTGGCATGCGGAAACAACATTCTCTTTTAGCTTTTTGGCTAAAGCTTCTATCTTAGTCCGCTCTCTCTTTTTCGGCGTAACCTTTTCCAAAACGGTTGCGCAGACCTTTTCAATATTTCTCTGCATAAATCATAGCCTTTTATTTCTGTTGTCCCGGACAGAACTCTTTAAGAGTTGAATAAATGGGTCCTATGGGCGTTAAGTTGCTTCTTTTAAGCCTTAGGCATTCAGCCCTGACAATTCCGAACTCGTAATCCGAATTTTCATTCAAGCATTCTACAAGTTCAGTCTTGTTCCTTCCAGATTTCACTCGAGCAACCGTTAAGTGAGGATTAAACCCTTTGGGTTCTGGTGCAAATCCCAATCTACGCAAACCTGGCTCCAACTGACTGAAAATATGGCGCATCTCGTCGATACGCTGAGTTATTCCAGCCCACACCACCCTTGGATACCGAAGATGTGGGAAGGCACCGATCCCTTGAACCATCACATCAAAAGGGGTAAACTGTACCATTTTCATTTCTTCAAAAATTCGTTCAATCATAGGTGAGGTTATGTTTCCAAGGAAACGCATCGTTATGTGAATATTTTTAGGTTTAACTAGTCTCAAATCCGCGCCCGTCTTGACCAGAAGCTTCTGTACATCCGCTATTCTTTTCAGAACTGCTTCGTTGTCTATTTCGAAAGCTATGAAACTTCTAATGACTCTTGACACTTACTGGCTCCCCTCGAAGTATGATTATTTCTCTCTTTTATAAATGCTTTATAACAACGAAACTATGTTGGTTTGAGAAGTGAGCATGCGAATCTTCTTATGCCTTGAACCATTTGAATATTAAATATCTTATCTTTTTTTTCTTCAAACTTGGCACTGCTATAATGAATCTTTTTCGCACGGTTGTTGCGAGCCTTCCAGCCTTAACAATTTCTGTGGCTGTCATTTCAGATTCTGCTGTTTTAACAGAAACCATGTATGGTGCGTGTTCCAAGCCTGGTCCATGTTTGTAAACTGCAAAGTCACATCCAAACTTTATTCCTGGTGTGACGACAAAACCGCTGTTGCGTAAATCATGGTAGACAGCGTATTTGTCATCAAACTGCTCATAGAGCCGCTTAGCCCTTTGTCGAAGCTTTTTCGGAGTTACCCTCTTCTTTTTAGAGCTTTCATACACCGTTATTATTCTTTTTTCTGCAAGGTAAACGCCTTCCATTAGATCTAGAATCAAGGGAACATTGAATTCTGGGATTTTAGGCTTTGAAATTCCAAGTGGTTTTCCGTAGAACCCCAGGCTGTAGAGTTCTGAGCCATCTTTTGGATTCCAAACAACCAGAAAATTTTCGATAGATTCAACTTTGATTGTCCTAGGCATGCAATTTTTCGCCTTTACATGATAAAAGACAATATGCGGGCAACATCAGCAGCATCTTCAGCTTTATCAGCAGAATCCTCCAACAGTTGCAGAATATCTCTTAAGAGAATTAAAACTGGAAAATCAAGGCGGCTACTTAGTAGCTTGATCTCGAGTTCGCGGTAAAGCTCGTCGACAACTCGCTCAGCAATCTCTACTTCCTTTGCTTTCTCCATTGTCATACTTGAACCATAACTTAAAACCATCATTGTTTCCCTAAGCTTAAGCACAGCGTCCAAAACGGCTTCCGAAAGCCTCAGTAAATCCTCCTTTACGTCCTTGGGCACGCTCCAATCATGCTCCATGATTTCAACTAAACGGAAGGCTATGCCTTCACCGAAGTCTGCGATTTCACTTGTCAAGTTTGTAAATCTCAAAAAGTCTTCTCTACTGAGCAGAACTGCACCGATTTCAGCGAGTTCTCGGGAGACTAGACGCTTGGCTTCATCAATTTCATCTTCCCTACTTCGAATCTCGTTAAAAAGTTGTCTTGCCTTCTCCTTGTCATTTGTCATCAAACAGTTTATTATTTGAGATACGATTCTGGTTAAATCCAAAACTTTTCTTAAATGGTCTCGGCAAACACCTAGCGCTCTGCGTTTCACTCGTCTTTCAGTTTCTGCTGGAAGCACCAAATTTTTTCCCGCCCGCAATAATGGGCTTAGTTTTCTAGCGATATATATATCAAAGCGTTAAAAAAGGTAACGAAAACTCAACGCTCAAAGGACTGGCCCAAATCCTCAAAATCGACTTTCCAACGAAAATACTTATGGAGAAGTTCTGGCAGGCGCTCAATTCGACTTCTAACTTGTTTCCACGAGTCACGGTCGCGGATTGTGACTGTGTTATCCTTTAGTGTTTGATAATCCACTGTTATTCCTAAAGGTATGCCGATTTCATCTGCTCGTGCGTATCGTCTACCCACAGAACCAGTTTCGTCACATTCCACGATAAAACCTTCATTAATCAGTGTCTCGTAGATTTGCGATGCCTTTTCTGGCAGGCCATCCTTGGTTACTAAAGGATAGACCCCAACTTGTACGGGAGCTATCTCTCTTGGAAAACTCAGTATTGCCCTGCCATCTTTAACGTGGTAAGCAAATTCGAGGGCTATATAAACCAGTCTGTCCGAGCCGAAACTCGGTTCAACAACATGTGGAATAAAACGTTTTCCACGTTCCTTAATCTTCTGACGTATGATTTCCACATGTTCTTGTAAGACCTTGTGTTTTCCGAGCATGTAGTAACCATTTTTCCTTATGGAAACCTCAACTTCTTTCGGGTCAGCTTCGGAAAGCATCTTGGCAACTTTTGCAGCCTCTGCCTTGAAAACCGGTCCAAGCTTAGCCATTAAGGGCTTCACAACAATTTGTTCCGTCTCAACTGGTTTTTCATGTCGCTTAAAAACGCGCATATCTGTGCCGCTGAACTGCATGTGCCTTTTCAAATCATAGTCTGTTCGGTAAGCGTGACCGGAAACCTCAACCCAGCCCCAACGTTCAACATAAACCTCTTGATCGAAACTTTGAACGGCGTAGTGGGCTCTTTCCCATGGGAGTTTTTCGATGAAACGCTGTTTTTCAGCCGGCACACCTAGGTCAATCAGCAATTTTTTAGCCAGCGCCATAAAGATTGATTGCCACTCAGCCTTAATATACCCCTTCTCTAATGCTTCTTTCACTGCAACCTCAACGATTTCTTCTGAGCCATGGAGTTTGTTTTCAGCCAGAACCAGTCTCAATGTCTCGTTTTCAAAATCTTTTAGTATGAAACAGTTGGGCTCTTCCGGGTCGAAAAAGAATTCAAGATCCATTATGGTGAATTCCCTTAATCTTATTAGTCCTTGTCTAGGCGAAATTTCGTTTCTTAGGGCGTGACCTATCTGTATGACACCGAAAGGAAGTTTCTCTCTCGTCATTTCATAGAGATGTTTAAATTCTACGAAGATTCCCTGTGCAGCTTCCGGTCGCCCATAACCAACGGCTTCAGAATAAGGACCAAGAGTAGTCTTAAACATTGTTAGGAAGTACTTCGGTTCCCCGAAGGTGCCTCCGCATTCTGGACAGTGAATCCCACGGTTTTCAATAACCTCTTTAACCTCTTTTAGACTCAACTTTTCAGCTTCTGACTCTTTGATTTCTGCAAATTCTCGGAGCAAATGGTCCGCACGGAATCGCCTCTTACATTTCAGACACTCAATCATGGGTTCTTTGAAATGGCCAACATGGCCTGAGGCTTCGAAAACCTTGCTCGGCGCAATCACTGGAGACTCTATTTCTAAGACTCCAAGTTTATTTACAAAGAGTTCTCTAAGCTTTTTTTCAATGTTCTGTTTCAACTTGGTGCCTAGAAAACCATAGGTTACAAAACCGCTTACACCGCCGTATATTTCGTAAGACTGCCAATAGAAGCATCTTCGACGAGCTAACTCGTTTATTACTGTGAACTTGTCAGGAGTCTTTGGTTCACCTGTCATTTTTGCTCAGCCTTTCTGAATTTGATATTCAGAGACTTAAAGGGTTTACTTAATATAAAATGTCGGTTTCTACAGATAATTGAGTATTTCTTTTTTTCTTGAATGATTTTTTTTTATAGAAATCTGCAGCATGTTTGTGTGCTCGAAAGACGGTAAGTGCATGATGCAAATCAGTCTGCAATTTCTTGAAAAATCTTATTAGATGATTTAAACAACAGGTAGATCGAGGGATTTTAACAATGAGTCAGTATAATAAAGAAAGTGAACTCATTGCTTATTGTGGGGAGTATTGTAGGTTATGTGACTATTATACTGGAAAAATTAGAGATTCAGCGAGAGATCTACTTAAGATTGTAAGAAGTCATGGCGAGCTTGCGCTTTTTGCTGATACCGCTAAGGCTTTTGAATTCAAAAATTTTGTTAAAGATCTG
>DAOVGI010000036.1 GCA_030672475.1 Candidatus Bathyarchaeota archaeon | reverse complement strand
TGGACATGTCAGCATATCGAAAACCATTTTTAGGGGTTATCGGATGCGGTAGAGCTTCGGACTTCTGGCAGTAAATTCGTTGATCAGCGAAATTAGAGAAGTAAATTGTGCCGTCGATGACAGCAAATGCACCGCCTCCATACTCATGAACGCGTGTACGAGCGTTGAACGGTTTTGGCGTCATATCGATTGTTTGCCCATTAAGTGTTCGTTTGACGATAACGTTACGTCCTCCTTCAGTCGGACGCATTTCATTCCAGTAGACAGTCTCCCCGTCAAGAACTATTTGTCCAAGCCCGACGGTTTCCGACGCAACCATCTGTGAGGTGATTGGAGATCTCCAAGAACCGTACGGCTCTACTTGTGGGCTGCTCACTTCTAATTCTCAACCTCTGTCTTTTTTCTCTCGTTGACTCTATACATTTAGCTTATATATTAAACTCAGCCATGACATAGAATATTTCCTGAACCCAGATTTGCTTAACTTTCGAATCCGGCCAATTATGTTCTAGCCTACGCTTAAAGGAATCTTGAATGAAATGTTAAAACTCAGCACGTTCAACTTCGATTATTTCCTACTGGATTTCTCACGCTTATAGTAGATGGCCTTCGCGATCGATCTCTCCACGGTGAATTCGTGTGGTGGAGAGAGGAACGTGATTTTCTGAGGTGAACATATTGATGACTACTATGTGAAGTGGAGGCAATCCAAGTTTTTTTCTTTCCTTGTTGATTTTAGCAGCAGCAGATTCTGTCTCTTTGCTCACGACTAAGGCTTCAACGCAACCCTTGGACAACGTGACCCCGTAGACATCATTCAAAAGAACAATTCGGGTTTTTTCTAATAAATCATGCTCATGTAGGAAAGCTTTTAACTCCTTCAACCTCTGTTGATAGGAGGCTGTTCGATGCGGTTTCCCCAGTTTCTTAACTAACTTGTCAGAGCTTAAGCCAACTAAGACCTTTTCGCCTACCTCAAAGGCTTTCAGAAGGAAGATTTTATGACCTTTATGGAACTCATCGAATGTTCCGCCAACAGCAACCGTGTTAAACCTTTTATTCATTATGCTTCCAAGGTTAAAACGTCTCACATATCTATAAGACTTTTCTGGTAGTGCGCACACCGGGAATATTCAAAAAAAGAGGGAAGAAACATGTACAAGTTGACATCATTGACCCATTTTGGCCCTCTGCAGTGGAAGGATGTTAAACCCCCTTAACGAAACCTCAGCTTTGATTTCAGAGAGACACCGCAGACTTCTATTTATTAATATATTTTCGATTCTAACTTTACTATTTCAATGCAGCTGCGGTTGATTAATAGGCTTTATGATTTAATCGGGTTTCGACTCGAAACAAAACAGAAAAAGACAAGTCAAAACGTTGCAGATATCTGCATCAAAGAGAATTGCGCGGGTTAAGCCATGGTTAGAGCCTTGCCTAAACATCACATAAGAGACGAAATAAGTTCGCTAAGTTGGCTTGATTCTTTCGTTTACCACGTCAAGAATCTTCTTTGCAACCTCTGCTTTACTAGTTAAAGGAACATGAATGACCTTTTTCTTTTTGTCTACCATGAAAACTTCGTTCGTTTCAGTTCCGAACCCTACGCCTTTCTTGCTCACATCGTTGACAACGATCAAATCTGCATTGGCTTTCAACAGTCTCTTGTAAGCGCTCTTGATCAAGTCTTTTTTACGTAACTTGTATTCTGCACGAAATGCTACGAGAAGAGTTTTAGGGCTGATCTTTTTCACGTGGTCAACAATATTTCGGGTGGATTTCAGTTTCAAGGTAAGCGAATCAAGTTTATGCGTTGAAACCTTGTGTGAATATGGTTTTTTAAGAGTCCAATCAGATGGTGCAGCTGCAGCTATCACTACGTCATATTTCGTTGATTTTAGTTGGTCCATAACTGCTTGACGCATTTGCTCTGTTGTTTCAACGGAAACCACACAGGCGCCCTGTGGAGGAGTTTCTTTTCCCAATCCGTAGACGAGTGTTACTTTTGCTCCGCGATTTAAGGCTTCTTCTGCGATTGCTACACCCATCTTTCCGGAGCTTTTGTTTGTGATGACACGTACAGGGTCTATGTACTCGACGGTTGGTCCCGCAGTGACTAGCATCTTTATTCCACGTAGATCCTGTTTTACTGAAAGTCTGCGGATAGCTGCGGCAATAATATCCTTTGTTTCAGCGATTTTTGCTTTTCCTTCCTCAATTCTTGGACCAATAAATTCAACGTCCAACGTTTTTAGTTTCTTAATGTTTTCTTTTAATATGGGGTGGTTATACATGGATTCGTGCATTGCTGGAACAATGATTATGGGGATTTTTGAGCCAAAAGCTGTTGAAACAACAGACGTCACAGTTGTATCATCTATTCCGCAGGTGATTTTGCTTATTGTGTTCGCTGTGGCTGGAGCAATAAGCACCAAATCAGCTTTTGCAGAGTGTTTTCCAGCCAACGTCACATGTTCGATTTTCCCGGTTAACTCTGTTACGACAGGGTTTCCCGTCGCCCACTCCATTAGATGTTCATGAATTATCTTCTGTGCCATTGAGGACATTACAGCTAAAACCTCTGCTCCATGTCGCATGAGTCCTCTGGCAATTTCTGGGCATTGAACTGCTGCCACGCTGCCGGTTATGCATAGAACTATGCTTTTATCTTTCAACTCTCTTCCTTTTGTGCCCACAATGCTTTTAGAGGGATGAATTGACATGGTTTTTCAAGCTCCCAATTTATTGATGATGTCTTTTAAATCTTCTAGGAAACTCTCAATGTGCTGTTCTTGAACGTGAGGCATGATGACTATTCGAATGTGATTTGGAAAGAGTGAAACCGCCCATTTTCTGACTCTTAATTCTTGTGTTATTCGGCAAATATCAAAAACGTCAGATTTTATCCCAACAATATTCATGGTTGGCTCTGTCACTATGTGTAAACCGTTTATTTTCTGAATTTCCTCTGCAAGTTTCCATGTCAACCTCATGCAACGTCTAACAATTTTCTTGTAGCCTTCTTTTCCCAAATGCTTCAGTAAAGCCCAAATGGCAATTGCTGAAGCCCCTGAACGCGTTCCCACAAGAGTTGCTTGCTCAGTTTTTCCTCCAGCTAGATAGGAAATATTCCAAGCTACTGTCTTCTTCAAGTTTCTACTTCGAAACAATATTCCGCCTGCTGGAATGGGAGCCAAACCCATTTTGTGCGGGTCAATAGTGATAGAGCAAACTCCTGGCAAGGAGAAATCAAAATCTGGAACCCTAGATCCCAGTTCTTTTAGAAATGGAAGAACAAACCCGCCGAAGGCTGCGTCCACATGCAGGTATAAGTTTTTTCTTATGGCAATTTCAGAAAGCTTTGAAATAGGATCAACGACGCCTAACCCGGTTGTTCCGGCTATGCCAACAATTGCCACGGTGTTTAAGTTCACTGCTTCTTCAACAGCTTCAACGTTGACTTGATATCTGCTGTTCAACTTAATCCTGACAAGCTTCAAGCCTAACAAGTCTGCAGCTTTGTCAAGAGAGTAATGTGCAGAAGCAGGCACGATGACTTCACAATCTTTCTTTTTTGAAAGCTTTTTTGCTGTCCACAGAGCCAAAGTGTTAGCTTCTGTTCCTCCTGTAACTATGTGGCCTGAAGCGTTTGGATTTGAGAGTAAAGTGCCGAGCATGCTTATTGTTTCCTTTTCCAGTTCAACTACTGCTGGGAAAAGCCCTGAGTCACCTAGGTTCACATCGAGAAAACGGGTGAAAGCTTCTCTGGCAAAAGGGTGTGAACGAGTACACATGGATCCGATAATTCTTCCAGAACCATACGTGAAGTCTCCACTCAGTTTTGATTCAAGTTCCTTGGAAACAAGGCTCACTGGTAATCCTTTATTTTCCATTTTTTATGGCGCTCCTGCTTTCTAGTGGTAAGTGTGCTCCTTGTCCGGATACTTGCCAGCGGAAACTTCTTCCTTGAATTCGATTACAGCATTCTTTATCACTTTGTTCAGCCGAGCATACCTCTTGACAAATTTTGGTTTGAAACTTTCATCCAACCCCAACAGGTCATTTATCACTAGAACTTGTCCGTCGCAGTGTTTTCCAGCTCCTATGCCTATCGTTGGAGACTGCACATTTTCAGTAATCTTTTTCGCTAATCCTTCAGGTATACACTCTAACACTATGGAGAAGACGCCTAACTTGTCCAGATCAAGCGCATCTTGGAAGATTTTTTCAGCTTCTTCAGGTTTTTTTCCCTTCAGACAGTAGGTTTCAGCCAGTTGAGGAAGCATCCCAACATGACCCATCACCGGAATTTTCCTCTCCATTAAAGCTCTCACAACTTCCGGTCTGTTTCCTTCAATTTTGACTCCGTGTGCTCCAGCTTTTAGAAACTGTTCAGCGTTTGTTAAACCGTCTTCCACAG
>DAOVGI010000020.1 GCA_030672475.1 Candidatus Bathyarchaeota archaeon | reverse complement strand
CGGAACAATCTACAACTACACATTCACCAACACAAAATTCGCAAACGTAGTGTTTGACACAACAGGCATGAACGAAGGAATCTACAACGTAAACATCGCAACAACAGACAGCCAAGGCGCACAAACAACCGCTAACATAGGGATCTTTGAAGTTTATTTCGCACCGATGGTTGTACCTGTGCAGGAAATCGGATTAGGCGTAGGAGTTGCAGCGCTTGCCGCAGTGATTTTCATTGCGTGGCTACTGTGGAAACGTTCACGAGGCTTAGCTCCAACCCCTGCAGGAATCTAGAAACTCTAGAACTCAAAAAGCATTCAAGCCCAAATCTCCCTTCCTTTTTATAATATGCTAAGAATCCAACAGAACACTACCTGTTCATAAGCTAACGTTATCCAACTCATTTTCCACCCTCGCGCCCTCAACTTATTTGCATGGTAAGCCCGCAACATTGCTACTAAGATTTTTGTGGCAATGGTTACGGTCTAGTTATGGTTGTGGAAGAGTTTCCTCAAAATAAGTCTACTATTTAAAAGATAAGAGAGTTCATGACCAACCGACACACTACTTACTTTGAACAAGAAAACAAACCTATGAACTTCAAACGAGCTCGGGAAAATCTTGCTTATGAACGTTGCGGAAAACGAATCTATTAAAGATACGCTTAAAGGACGAGTCACGCTTTCCAAGAAGGCAGACACTCAGCATCTGAACTGCATCAATAGCCTCATCTATTCCAACTGTACAGGTGGATATAGCAAGCCGGATTTGAACCAACAGAAAAGATTAGGGAAACACAGATAATCGAGAAAAAGCTTAGCATCATTGAATGATTAAGCAGTTGAGGACACACGCATCCTATTGTAGGAGATGTAATACGAAATCTTGAGTCTTTAATGATCAACCATCCCGTACAGGAAAATCAAGCTCAACCACATATGAGGTAAAAGCAATGATACTCATCCAAGAAATCTACAATAGTACGGTTGAAACTTTATACTTCTCAGTAGACACAATTGGAAAACTGTAAAACGTTCACAAAAAAACCTTAAATCATATTTCAAAAATATAATGCAAAATGTGTTGCAAATGGGTTTACCATTCTTGGTTAAGAAAGGAGAACGGGTCATAAGATCTTCAGGAGCAAGTGTCGAATCGAAAACAACTGTGACGGAGGAGAAAAGTTCCGTATTGGGCCTTCGTAAGAAGTACAAGTCCAAGACAGTTGACGTTAAAGGCGAATCAGGAACATTATACTTGACGAACCTGCGGCTTGTGTTCGTAGTCAAAAAAGGGTTTTTCTCCAAAACAACCACAATACTTAGGAACTCTGCTTTAGAGGATATAGTGGCAATATCAGTGTCAGGAACTCTGGGAAAAGGTCTTAACATTGACTGGGCTGATGGCACTCACGATCGATATACGAAACTCAATAATGTAAAGAACTGGCAGAGCAACATAAAGGCAATCGTAAGTGGCGAATTAGAATAAATTTAATATCGCATCGATTTCGGATTGCTCTCCCAAAAAAGGTCTAAAACAACACTCAAACAGTTAGGTCTGGCCTAACACCATCTTCTTCCATGCGAAAAAACCAAAACAACCTGTATTGCTATGTGCATGTAGAATGCGAGGAGATAGAAAAGAACCAGCCCTTTTAATCAATACTTTTGCCAACGTGGGTTATTTCCCGAACCAGTCTGATATCTTCGTTTCCAGTTTCTGCTCCAGCTTTATGCTCATCGAAGCGAACGCCTGCTCTAATGCAGTCGTCATGTTCCTGACGTAGTCTTCGACATTAATTTCCTTCACGCTTTTTACAGATTCTACTGGTTTTACAGTGAAAGTTCTGCCCTTGTAATTGAACGGCTTGATCTTAATGAAGTGCACGGTATCTCCCCTCCTAACTTTTCTGTCCATGTCCAACAACTGAACCGCACATTGATACGGTTGCGGTGTCACCTTCACGTTTGCTGCTGAACGTTCGTTAGGATCAAAATAAAGTCTTACGGAATATATCAAATCTGCAAGTTGGACCCTTCGGCTTTTAAGCTCTTTCACTGCTTGCCGAAAAACAGCGACCATCCTCTTCTTTGCTGACTCATATCCTTCAAGGTCTTTTACAGTGCTTAATTCTTTTAAGCAATCCTGAAATACTTTCTGAATGAATTTAGGAGAGTTGGATTTTACGGCTGTAAGCCCTTTAATGTCGGGTTTTCCGTCAGGTAATATGCCGAAATAAGCTTTTTTGGCTGCTGGAAGGACACAAAGCATGTACTTTTTTTCCACAGCTAGATCTAGTTTGAGTTTTTCCTTGGCCGCTTTTATCAACCATTTCACTTCGCTTTGTTGTGGGTTGTCGAGGAAAATGGAGTCAGTGTCTCCGTAAATGGGATGAAGCCCTTTTGCTTCAGCCATGTTCCACGTGGTTGCCAACGCCCAACGTCCATAACCAGTAATGCATTCAGCTAACGGTGGGCAGGCAAGTCCATGAATTCTAACGGTCACGCCGTAGCTGGAGACACTGATTAATTTTAGAAGTTTCGCCAAGGCTTCAGCGTTTTTTCTTTCTCCTTCTGAAACCGTAAGGTTTTTTGAGAGAGGTTTGAACCAATGTATGCGAAGATCTTTCAAGGCGCCGACGAGTATGGAGTAGAAGCCTTTTCTCCTTGTACAAACCCAATGTTGTTCGCATTCTTTAATTCTATTCTTATTGCATTCTCTGTGTGGACAGTTCACAGTTTCGTAGGAAAGATTATAACTGTCAATGCAGCTTGGGTACAGACTTTCAAAATCACAGACAACCGTGTTGAAGTATACGCCTGCTTTCGGCTGCATGGTTAACGCGCCTGGAACCCTATGTGTTTCTAGGCCTTTACGTAGTTCTTTTGATGTAGGAATCAAGAAATCGTGTTTTCTTAGGTAAGTGTGAATCATGGATTTCAACCAGTTGCTTACTCTTCGACTTTTACAAGCGTCAACAACCGGGATGTTAGCCACTCTGGCCAACATGAACGCGTGATACAGACTTTCAGAACTAATTTCTTTCACACCCAACTGTTCAGGTTTAACTTGGGGTACAGGTTGATGGAGGATCTTAAACCAATGCTTAATCTGTGTGTATTTCTGTGGATTGGCAGTCACTATTTCTGTGAAGGCGTTTTCAAACTTGTTTTCAAGTTCTTGAGGTATGTTGGCAGCCAAAATTGGCTTGTTTTCCACTATTTTGTAGGGTGCACCGAAGACTAAATCATGGTCGTAAACGTAGCTTCGCGTGTATTCTATTTCAGTCTCCCACGCTGTTTCAAATATTCTGCCAGCTTTCCGTAAAGCGTCTGGAATGTAAACTATCACCTTGGCAAATTCTTTCAGTTCATTAGTGAATAGACTGCGTTTATTTACAACTTCTACTTCTCCATTGAGACTTCGGATTCCTTCCTCATCGCTTTTAGACAAGGGATGTCGTAGGAAGAAATACGGCTTATAATCTGAATCTCTTATTTCCAGAATTCCCTCTGTTTTGTCATAATAAAACTTCAGTATGACAATTCTGCCTTCGGTTCTTGCATCAATAAGATAGTAAAAATCCAATCTCGTTCTTCACAAGATAGAGATTGAGAATTTTCTAAATAACTGTTTCTGAAAGAAGAGATGCACACAAGTAAACAAGAAATTAGGTTCTTCGCGTTTTCCTGCGAGACCTGACAGCTCTGTTACGTGTTATGGCCTGTTGTTCAAGAGACGTTGCCTTACAGAGTTCGCGCATGTACCAACCTCTATCGCGAGAATAGTTTAACCCAGCAACTATTCCGAAAACTATCAGAGTAAAACCACTCATTATCAACGCTAAGCCTAGAACTGCTCCAGTAATAGGCGACGTATGATAAGGAATGAAAATGAACCATTTAGGGTTTTCAGCTAGGCTCAGCGTTTCCAGTACGCCACCTACAAAAAATATTGCACCTGCCAGAAACATTAAATATGCTAAGGTTTCGTTATGTCTTGATTCTTCTGCTTTTTCGTGTAGGTAATCCCTGAAAGACATGGTTTCTATTATGTCGGATTGTCTCACATGTACGTAAACCTTGTTATTTTGAAACTTGTATCAGTGCTGAACATTTTCAATCGTTATTCCAGCTACGTTAAATTTGAAAACTCGCTGACGCGCAACTAGTGTTTATTATGGATAAATTGAAATGCTCAGCTTCATCGGCACACAGGCACGTGTGAAACTTCTGTCTAGAAGTTTCAAACACATGTTTTTCCATATAAATAGCTGTTAAGAGCCTCTTAACAGCTCTCACGAAAAAACGGCAATTGCTAAACATGATGCGGCCGCCGGGATTCGAACCCGGGATCACAGGCTTGGAAGGCCTGTGTCCTAAACCAGACTAGACGACGGCCGCTCTTCACTGTCATACTTATTCTCTATTTCAAGCCAGCTAGATAAAATTTCTTTTTAGTTATCTTGGTTTTTCTTCAGGTTTATACATCCTTTTCTCTTGAGCTGGCTTTGGCTTAAAACTGCCGCGGTATTTGGTCATAGATGCTCTTTTTCGTTCCAAGTTTTTGATTCTTGCATAAAGCTTGGCTGCTTTGGTTTTTGAAATCTTCCTTCTTCTTGGAAAGCGATAAGGTGCTGGTGTGAAGGGTTTCTTAACTCGCTCTCTTGATCTTTTCTTTCTACGGCTTCTAGTTTGCGCATTCTTCGCTTTTTGAAAAACAACGTAGCCCTCTTCCAAGTTGACTTCTTGCATTCTCCATCCAGCATCCAGCCAAGCCTTGGCATGCACACTGCTTGACGAGTTTTTCCACCATTTTTTGTTCCGAAAAGCACTCATAGGCAAGTTATCACGTATTATTCCGTCCATCTTCTTAAAGGAAATCTTGACGACATTTGTGAAGGCAGCTCTGAAGTTCAAGTAACGTTTGAACCCCTCATATTTGCTGATTGAACGTGGAGAAACAATTCTTCTTGCACATCTCAAACATAGCATTTTTGTGAAATCGCCTGTTGAAACGTCAGGCACCATGCAGTCTCTACAGAACAAATGACCACATACCTGGCATCGTCTAAGATAACTACATGGAAAAACTCTGCCGCAGATCCCGCATTCATCTTTGAAGGTCATCTAAATCACTGGCAAATGCAAGTCATCCGTTAAATCATTGTTGAATCCTTGATATAAATGTCATTTCGTAATCTGTCAACCGAGATAGATAGTTGAAATCTGCAACAACATGTGGACACGACATTTTTCCGTGTCAAATCTGAACCCCAATGACTTTTGGCGATCATATGGACATGAAAGTGGATGGATCGAGGCGTAACGAACATTTAAACAGTCTCTGATTGGAGTAAGCTTCGTCTTTTTCATACGGGGCTTACTCTGAACTTTAATGACTATTTAGGATTCGGAGTGGACTCCAATAATTTCTCACCACTTTGCTCAACGCGCCCACAACGTTTCAGACTTGTCTCTAACAATCAACAGACCCTACTGATTCGCCTTGGAATATCCTTAAGCCCGTACTGTGCAAGGCAGAGAACATCGCACATGAAAGAACCGAAAAAGCCTAGGCACGGAAGAACTAACTTGATACAATGAAATGAAGAAAGAACGAGGTGAAATCAGCCTTTTACAACTGATAAAGGAACTAATGGAGATATCTCCCGCAATCTCCCCATTTTTCTAATTTCATCTTGATAGAGCGCGCTTCTCTGGTTCATGCATAAGTTGTAAGAATCCCACTATCGGAGCTTGATATTCCTATGGTGAGAAAGCCCCTTTTTTGGATCCATAAACGTACAGTTGGTGGTAAGATTCCATAGCGTGGGAAAGAATAGTCCTCAATAGTAA
>DAOVGI010000055.1 GCA_030672475.1 Candidatus Bathyarchaeota archaeon | reverse complement strand
ATTCTGAAGATGTTGGATTTGCAATCTCAACAGTTTTGCCTGGTTTTCTTCTCATTCTTCTGAATTGAATATCCTTGTTTGTCAGTGTGAAATTCATTACTTCAGTAAAGCCTAAACCTATCATTATCTGCCGCACAACGTTTCCAAGCCTTGTAGCTTCGTGAAAGTCACCTATTGTGACAGTTTTCGGCATTGTCGGTTTAAGCCTGTAATAACCATAACCGATGGCGACCTCTTCAACCAGATCAACGTTGTGTAAAATGTCGATTCGATAGGCTGGAACTTCAACGTCAATGATTCCATCTCTAGCTTTTCTCGCATTCAATCTGCACTTCTTCAAGCATTCGACAACCTTTTTTTCTGAAAGCGTAAGCCCCAACAATTCATTGGCATATGACAATTGCAGACTCATCTTCTGAGGAGTCAAATCCGGAGAAACAATAGTTCTGTCTGGATACTTCACTTGAACAGACTCGATTGTTCCGCCCATGTCTGCAAAGGCTGTGACGAGAACGTTCAGGGATTGTTTAACAGCTTTGAAGTCAGGTCCTGTTACGTCAAGGAAGAAGTTTCTTGTTTCAATGTCCACTCGTGTTAGTTCACCATTTATTATCGGCGGCAACGAAAGAACTTCTTCGTTGGCATCTATTAAGAGTGGAAATTTGGGAGACCAATCAACCAGATGTTTATAGGCTATTCCTTTTTCATGTTTCTCAATAATCTCTCGCAGTGTCATTTCTTCTTTTTTCGCCAAAGGTACAAACTTTACTTCATCAGGGTTCGCAGCCAAATATGTAAACGGAGGCTTAACATTGTCTAGATTGTGCACTCCTATCGACGCCTTTTTACGGTCTCTGCCGATGCCCCAGTGAAGATATTCCTGCAGATCCATGATTTCCCGGACCGCATCTTCATCCAACTCTATGTTTCTGACAACAGCACTCAACATGTACGGTCGAACCTGCTGAACGGATTCATCGATCTTCAATGCAATGTTGCCTCTACGCACCGTGTATTTTGGCAAGCCAGTTTCCCATCCCATCAATCCTACAAAGGCTCTGACCACCCCACCATAGCTTGAGAAGTCAACACGATTTGGATTAAACTCGATTTTCACGTAATCGGTGCCGACTTCTTCTATGTCCGAACCTATCCAAGGAAGCCATTTCGCCATATCCTTAACGGTTAATGAACGCCCAACAAACTTTGAGAATCTATCTCTGTACAAGGTGATTACTGGCATGTTGGTGTCCTCCTGATCCAGTTCAGATTGTTCTTGTACAATAATCTGATGTCATCCAAGCCAAGCTTCAGCATTATTAAACGTTCTAAACCTCCACCCCAAGCTAAAACAGGATATTTTATTCCTAATGGTGCTAAGACTTCGGGACGAAACATTCCCATTCCGCAAAGTTCAAACCATTTCTTGAATTCTGGAATGTAAACTGTTGACTGAGCTGATGGCTCAGTGTACGGGAAGTAGCTTGGCCAGAACCGCACTTTTTTTAGTCCAAGCTTAAGGTAAAACTTTTTCAACGTTCCTATAAGGTCACGTAATGTTACGTTATTATCCATGATTATGCCTTCAATTTGATGGAATTCAGCTAAGCTCTTATAATCCATTTTTTCGTTGCGAAATACACGGTCGACTGAGAACACCTTCACAGGTGGTTCTTTATGTTCAGCCAAATACCGAATCGTCGTTGCTGTTGTATGTGTTCTGAGAACAAGTTTTTTTGCTTCTTTTGAACTCCAAGAGTACTGCCAGCCTTTTGAACTGGTTTTCCACCCATTCTCATGTGTTTTGGCCACGTTGTTCACTGTGGATTTTTTTGGCAGTTTTCCAGTCTTTGGATATCCAAGATAGAACGTGTCGTGCATTTCCCTTGCTGGATGATCTTGAGGCTGGAATAAAGCATCAAAGTTCCAGAAGGTGGTTTCTACTATTGGGCCTCGAATTTCCGTGAATCCCATTTCAGCGAAAATCTCCTTTACCGTTTGGATTATTTGCTGAACCGGATGCACTTTTGCAGGATATACAACTGGACCTGGAGCTGTCACATCAAATTTTGTTAGTTTAGTTTTTCGCCATTTTCCAGTTATGATGAGCTCTGGCGTCAGTTGAGTCACTTCATTAGTTACTCTTATTCCTTTCCTTATTTTTTTCCAACCAGCCTCAGTGATCTCTATTGTTCTCCTTGTTTTTTGATTAATTTCCAGAAGTTGTCTTTTTTTCAAGATTTTAACGGCGGATTGCAGCTCGAGACTCAAATCTTCGGCAACTGTCTGTCTTCCCAAGACTTTTTTTTCCATGAGTACTCTCAGTAGTCTTTCGTCGGTTCCTTCCTTTTCTGGAGTTTCTAACAGTTGGAGCGTGCTTGTTTTTGTGTCCGGTATTGCCCAGTTTTTTCTACGAAGCCATCCCAGCGCTATTGGCACAAACTTCTTCTCTAACTTCGCGTCTTCAACTGCTTTTTTGAGTGATGTTTTTCCGCCTAACTTTATCAGAGAATTTATTAATCGCCTTTCTGGTAAACCCTTTTTCGCGTGGAATCTTCCTTCCTCGTTAAGCCTCACAGTTGTCTGTTTCTCTTCGTGGATTTCCCCGAGTTTTTCTTTCTGAAGTGTTAAGGCCGCCCGCATTATCGTTGCATCAGGTAAGCCGCTCTGTTTCATTATTTCTTCTACTGAGGCATTTCCGCCCAGTTTTTCTATTGTCAGTAACGTTGTGTACTCTTTCTCTCGGAGTTCAACCATGATTTTTTCCTTCATGAATGGAACATGCTGAATTTGATAACGTAGTTGTTATCTTAATTTTTATAAAACTATGCGTATTCTTTACTGTTTTTTGTCTAGAATTCGTCTGCCTTTTTATGGGAATTGGTGAGACATCACTACGCCACAGTAACGAAGATGGGGCAAACGATATTTAAAGTTTTTTTTATTGTTCCAATTGAAGGATTTTTCGGGCTTCATCTGTGAACATCTTCTTTTTTCGTCGGTGTTCTTTCACAAATCCTAACACTCTATCAATTGTTTGCTTTTTATGTTCTCCACATAATAGTGTTCCAGTCTTGCAGTCATGATAGATTTTAACGATTTCATCATCGTCTTCAACGAAGTGGAAGAGACATATTTCATATATTGGACAAATCTCCGGAGTTCCACCGAGTTCGTGTTGTTCTTTGATTGTTGCTCTTCCGCCAGTGAAAGCGTTTGAAATCCTTTCTGCAATTATTTCCGGGCTGTCGTGCAGTGTGAAATAGTTCATTTGTCGCTTGCTCATTTTTGGAGAACCGTCTAAACCTTTCATAAGTTTATGATAGGTCGAGGACGGGAGTATGAACTTGTATTTTCGACGGAATTTTTGGGCAATGTCTCTCGTGAAGCGCATATGGGGGTCTTGGTCGATTCCAACCGGAATTATCGTGGGTTTGGGTCCGCCGAAGTCTTCTAGCTGAGGCAGGAGAATATCTCCAGCTTGTATCAAAGCTGATAGATATAGACCGATGTGACGTTCACCGTAGATCGCTTTCATGGTGGCCAACGTCACTGGTCTTCCAAAGATTATAGCTAAGTCCTTAACTCTGGTTTCTTTAGATTGCCTGTAGATGTATGTCTTTTTAGGGTTTAATCCCAGTGCAAGCAAGTCCGCCACGTTGTCTACGGCTATTTTTTCACTTTTTTCGAATGGAATCTTGTTGTCTTCGTAAGCTTCTACGTCGGCAATACAGTAGAATGTTTTGGCTCCTTGCTTCTGAAAGTGGATGATCTCTTTCGCGGTCATTAACGTGCCTAAATGAAACTCACCAGTAGGTTTTATGCCGCTTAGAACAGCGAATTCTTCCTGTTTTTGCATAGCATTCAATATCCTGTCGAAGTCTCTGTGGCCGAAGATTATTCCACGTCTCATGTAGAAAGATGGGTTTGACACTTTTGACAGAAGGGGGTTGAACGGTTCAATTCCAAATTCTTTGTATAATCGTTCATAATCCGCGACTACACTTGTTCCGAAAGGATCTAGAACTGTTTTTTTATCAGGATCTGGAAGCAAACTTTTTCTCTCCATTGTTGCCAAAAGGACATATGTGTTCTAGAAGACTTTCAAATTTAAATATATCAACTACAAAAACGATGAGAACTTTAACTAGGGTTAATGCCAGTCCAACACATTCCCTCAACGAGCATGAGTGAGTAGGCGATGTTAAAAAGTTTTTTGGTAAGCTCTCCAGCGCGTGCTGCTGCATTTGCTGAATATCAACGCAAGTTTATGTAAGTTTTTTAAGTTGTAACCTTGTTAGCTCTAGTGAGTTCGTGACATTAATGAACAGTTATGACGAGGAAGCCATTAGTAAGTTCAGGTTATCTGGAAAAATCCTCCGTGAAACACGTGAAAAAATGAGAAGATTCGTTCGTGAAGGCATGCGCATA
Organism: Candidatus Bathyarchaeota archaeon; assembly: GCA_030672475.1. GTDB lineage: Archaea > Thermoproteota > Bathyarchaeia > Bathyarchaeales > Bathycorpusculaceae > SOJA01. Next base: position 14,647 of record DAOVGI010000055.1, on the reverse strand, counting down.
ATTGATATTTGTGAAAAAGCTGAGAACCTTATTCGGGAAAAAGGTGGTGAACCAGCATTTCCATGTAACGTTTCAATAAACGAGGTGGCGGCACACTACACGTCCCCACCTGAAGACGAAAAAAGAATTCCTGAGAAATCCGTAGTCAAAGTAGACATGGGCGTTCACGTAGATGGTTATGTAACGGACACTGCTGTCACGATATGCTTCAATCCGGAGTATAGAAGTCTTGTGAAAACAGCTGAACAAGCTCTGGAAGCGGCTATAAACATCATACATCCGGGAATTTCAACTGCAAAGATTGGCTCAACAATTGAAAAAACGATAAAATCTCGTGGCTTCAAACCAATCTCAAATTTAACTGGACATCAAGTTGGAAGATACCTCGTACACGCTGGCACTTCCATACCTAACGTTTCACACATGTCTTTTTTCTCAAAAGTTAAGCTGGGTGGAATGTACGCCATTGAACCCTTCGTGACATTGCCAGACGCTGTGGGGAAGGTTAAAAACGGTGAAGAAGTCATGATCTTCCGTTTTTTCAAGAGTAGATCTTTGAAGAATCTGAATGCAAAACAGCTTCTGAAATGCATTGAGAAAAACTTTAGGACGTTGCCTTTCGCTGAACGTTGGCTGCAAAATGTTCTGCCAAAAGAACATTACCCGGAAGCATTTCAAGAACTCTTATCCTCAAAAGCTCTTGTAGGTTATCCTGTATTTATTGAGGCCAGCGGAAAAACCGTGGCTCAGGCGGAACACACTATAATGATAGTTGAAGATGGATGTGCAGTTCTGACTTAGAAACGTGTCTTCTTCTTTTTCTCTTGGACTTCCCTGTAGATTGCTGTTATCACCATGTTCTCGTTGCATTTCTGGCATGGTTCAACTTCTCTGAAAATGTAGTCTCCTCGTTTGAACTCTCGGATACTCTTGAAACCGCATTTCTCACATTCAACGGTAGTTGTTATGGACGGAGTCTTTATACTTAGATGTTTTATTCTTCTCCTTGTTTGAAACAGAACATAAGCAGATAGAGCTACACCTAGGAATCCTATTAGTAACAGGTAATATGCCGCGATATTATTTAAACTGAAGGCGTTAATGGCTAGAACGAGAGCTGCTAGGGATAGTGCTAAAGTCAGGAATATAACCAGCAATACGAACGATGAGATTTTCTTTGTTGTAGATGAGGAGGCTTTACTCATTTTTGCATCATCCTATTGTCCAATACCAATGGTGTTACCTACCCCAACGATGATTATCTTGTCGCCTTCCTTTGTCTTCTCCAAAATAACCTGTTTTATCCTTTCGGTAACCTTGTGGGCTGCATCAAATATCTCTTTACGCATCGGTGAGACGGCATCACCAATGTCTTCCTTTATTATTACAGCGTTTATTGGAATGTGATATTTCAGAACGGATTCTTCAATTTTGAACTGATCTACACCAGGTCCACCTATAGCTGCACCTACTCCTTCAGCAACCTCGCCAGCTTCTTCACCTTCAAGCTTTAAAGCTGCATCTATCATGATTATTGTGGCTATGTTTCCTTCATTCTCTTCCACGATTGCTTTTATTGCGTCTCCTGGCTTGCCGACGTTTCCTCCTGGTCCTTCAGCTTTAACAACATATGCCGTGCGTCCCTCCATCGGCACTGTCGCGACAATGCAGTCTTTCGCTATTTTTCTTGTTTGGTATCCGCGGGTGAGTTTTGCTGCTACGAGCGCTCCGACGCCGTCGCCTATTGGTTGACCGTATGCGAAGGCTTTCAGGGCACTTGCGTAGGCTTCAGCTTCTCGCATGACAAGGGGCAGAATCATTTGTAGTTGCATTATAACATAGAGACTCAAAGTTTTCTTACCTAGCAAATAGAAGTGTCTGACAATTTTGTAGATGTAGTTTAGAGCCATTGCTGCTTCAAGCGTATTTTCGAGATTGTTTGCTTGGGTTTTGTCTGCTGCTGGTGCCATCAATTTTATTTCGTCCTTGAAGCGGGTGTCCCTGACATCCAGTATGTGTTCGAGTTTCCAAACGACGCCGGATGGGTCAAGGGTTTGTGGTGATATTGTGAAGTACTCCAAGAACCTGTCAACTCTTGTCGTTGGGTCTGTTTGCGGCTTCCCAATTTCCTTCATGGTTTCAATTGCGATTTTTCGACCTTCTTCCTTTATGTATTTGAGTTTATACAGTGAACCCTCAACTTCCCTAAGCATGACCATCATTTGAATTCTTTGTCCATAAAACATGAAGACTATGAATACGCCATAGAAAAGCAAATTCAGTATCCATGAGTACTCTCCGAACGGTTCCTGCAATATCTGATTCTGTAAAGCTGTCATTGCGGCCATTTTGTTCACAAACACGCCTTTTGGAAGAACTGTTAATGGCTAGTTATAAGTTTTAGGTAGTTTCACTTAAAATTAGATAGTGAATCTGGATAGGGCTGCCAGCTTTCCCAGGTTTGCATGGCCGAAGACCACACTACAGCCGAGAACGGAGCACGGCTTAACTTCTGAGTTCGGAATGGGATCAGGTGGGTCCCGCACCCTATGGCCGGCAAACCCTAAAGTACACGGTGGCTCTTCACTCATTAACTTTTCGCTTCTGACAAGAGCCTTCTTGTTTTTTCTCCAAATGGGAGCTTCAGTCATGCGCGTATGCTTCCATGGAGTTGTGAAGAAGAAGCGCGCAGACTTCATTAACTTCTTTTTTTGCAGCCAACCTAAATTAGAAAAAAGAAAGTGGGGAGATTATTCTATTTCTCTTTAGCCATGGCAAGGACAGCTTTGATTGCAATTATGACTGCGGCTGGAGCTGCAAACGCTACAATATACCTTGTGATTGCAGTGGCCAAATAATACAGTACATTCAATGCGTCAACTGTTTGTAGGGGAGACCACACGTCACCGATACCAGCTACTAGCAGAGCGATTGTTGCTATAAGAAACGGAGTGACCTCCTTAGCTGTTATACTTGTGATTCCGATGATGATTCCTAAGATTAGCATGATTAAAGTAACCCATCCGTTAGTGCTCCCAACGTTGGGATCTAACCAGTGAGTATCTGCGCCGTAGGCCATGAAGCCGACCACTAGTCCCATTATTATCGCTATGGCTAGAAAGGCGATATACGCATATTGTGCTATTTCTTCTATTTCCATTTTAGACCCACAAAAGTTTAGTTATCATCACTAACATATTATAAGTCTTACGCATGAAATAACATGTGAAACCACTTCTATGACGTTTTGGATCAATAAACCTGCAGAAAATGCCGTGAGCCCGTTGAAAGAATCGGATTCGGTCTATTAATTGGGGAGGCTTTGCCAGACCTGTTTTCGTTGAAAGAATAACGCATATATTTAATTATTGCTCTAAATTAGTCTTTCAAGGGAGGGGCCGTAGTCTAGATAGGTATGACGACGGGCTCCAGAAGCATAAGAACGGGTTTGCGGACCTCAGGGGATGAAGAAGTTCTGGAGCGGTTAGAGAAACCCGTAGGAACAGTGCATAGACACCGTTTCCGGGTAAAGGTCGTCGGTTCAAATCCGGCCGGCCCCACTTTCCACTTAAAATTCAGGCAGCTTCTGGACAACACCGCTGGAAATAGGCGCGCTCGCGCTGGAGCTCTTTGAAAAAGAAATACCCTGTCGTACGTGCGATAACAGACGTATCTGTAAATTCTAAACGTGATTACGCATCTGACAGAATTCATCAGACATGTCACGGGGTCATTCTATCTGAGGCTCATATCCGCATTTAGACATGTTTCGTGTTCGTGTTTCAACTGTTTTGGCTTTTTTTGCCAAAACAAATAAAAACCTTAGAGTGTAAGCAAGCGCTGAGTGTGTGAGAAGTATGCCCGCGGAAATCTTTGACTCAAGTAGGTTCGTAGAGATAAGTGAACGTGCTGAATATTGTGCTGTTAAAAGGTTGAAAGATGTTGTGAAGTTGAAGCTTAGCACGGCAAGTAGGCTCTATACATTAAAGGTTGAACCTGCAGAAGCTGAAGAGTTAATTAAGAAACTGCAATGTGAAATTCGTGAAATATGATTTTATCATTGCTGATTATTTCGTCAAATCAATATTGATTTTCCTTTGGCTTTCCAAACTGTAAAGGGCGATAATGTTCATAATTGCAGTAGAGAAACGAGAAGGCCTGCTGTCAAGCCGAACAGTATTGGGAAGGGTAGTCCTGGAAACATACCTTTTCTTTCCAGCATTTTAAAGGACAGGAAACATCCGAGCAAAACGCCAACAATTGAAGCTACGCATGAAATGAAAGAAGAGTTCAGTAGCATGTGACCCGAAAGCATAGAATAGAATGTCAAGTCACCTAATCCCATTTGAACGTTCTTGAATGAGAAGCTTAGACCGCGAAGCTGTTCAAGCCCATTTAGAGCTATTTTCCCCACAGGTCCATGATACACGGCAAACACATCATAAATCGACAAGAAGCAAAGAATCAATATTGTACTTAACGTAGGAACAGAAGCTGCCAAAAATGCGCCTAAGGCACCTCCCAAACAAAGAACTATCAAGTTGGAAACTCTGCTTCGGATTCGAAGGACTGAGAAGCTGACAAGGGTTGTCGTGATCAGGGACATGATTAAGATCAAGTCTTCAATATGTGGGATAGAAAACTTTGAAAAAGCTGCAAACAGGTATGTGAATGAAAGCATGAAAACAGCGGTTGTTATTGCAAAGGCTGTGATCAGTTTGATTAGTCTATGACTTCTTCGCTTCAAAAGAAAATAGAGCAATGATGCGCCAACTCCAACTAGAATAACAAAGTAAAAGGCGTTTCCAAGTGAGCCGGAGACACCTTCGGGAAAAGGTGTAACAATGTAGGTTTCTATAGAAGATATCAGAAGCAAGAAAGTGCACAACACTCCAAAGAGTAGACTTATCAATATCGGTGCTAGATGTATCAGCCTTGCTTTGAACACATTATTCATGGTTGCCGCCTGCGACTATTTACTGCCTTTTCAACTTTTGAATAGCATTTATTGCAGAATAAGCTTTGTTTTCTGTCAACTTCGAAGATGGAATTGGAAAAACACATGACACAGAACGGGTTGAGACAATGTCTTAAACCTAAAGTGTGTCCAAGTTCGTGTATTGCTTCTTTTATGATTCTTTCCATAAAGAGTTTGCCGTTTAATCGTTTTCCGTAAAAATCTGGTTCAAGTCTCCACAATGAGATCAAACCTGCCTTTCCGGGGCATTCTGCCTCTCCGAAAACGAAGCTTAAGTTTGAGACAAATATGTCGACGTTTACTATACCTAAAATTCTATCTACAGTTCTCTCTTTTTCAGCGTAGCTGTGAATTTTACTCAATATAACTCTTGAGCTATATTGCCGTCTTATTTTGTCAAAGCTTTCTTCCGGTACGGGCAGCGCTTCGGAGATTAGTGTACATGTTGAGGTGGGAAATGTCATGTTTATGTTTTCTTGATTTCTTCTTGTCACCTTGCTATCTACTTCATCTACGCATAAGATTCCAATTTCCATTTGTTTCACTGTTAGATTTTGAATGTGTCTCCTGTCTTAGGGGCTTCCGCTTTCAACCCTAACTCTTCACTTATCCATTTTGCAAGGAGTTTACAGTTTCCTTCTGCGCCGTGAACCACGTAGATCTTCGGGTTTCCCCTGAGTTTTTTTACAGCTTCCTTAAGCTCACCTGCCCCACAATGGGATGAAAAATCGAAGTGTCCAACACGGGCTTTAATCTTTTTCATTTTTCCGTCAATAACACATATACCTTTATCGAGTAGCTGCCTTCCAGGTGTGCCGGGGATCTGATAACTGACCAGAAAAACTGCATTCTGAGCTTTTTTTCCAATTTTTGATATGTAGAATACGGACGGGCCGCCCTTGAGCATACCTGCAGTCGCAATTATGACACCAGATTTTTTAGCAGTTTTTCTTCGGTCCCTCCACCCTTCAATCCAATGAGCAGAATGTAAAGCATCATTAAGCAGTTTTGCGTCTCGCAGAAACTGACTGTTCCTCATTATTATACTGTTTGCTCCACGGATCATACCGTCAATAATGACTGGATACTCAAAATGTTGAGCAGCCAAAATACACGCGATTTCTTGAGACCTCCCAACTCCAAAGGCTGGAACAAGAACTGTACCTCCCCGCTCCACGATTTCGGTGATCTCCCCTACGAACTTCTTCTCTAATTCCAAGCGTTCTGTGTGTTCCTCATCAGCATAGGTGCTTTCAATTATTACTGCATCTAACTCATCAAATTCCATTTTAGCTCCTTCCAAAAGCCTTGTATCTTCCGTGTTGAAGTCACCAGTGTAAAGCAGTTTTTTTCCTTCAGTGTCAATCAGTATTTGAGCGCTTCCAGGAATGTGTCCGGCGTTCAAAAGCTGAAATCTTATGTCTCCGATATCTTCTTCAACACCGAAGTCTACATGAATACTGTTTCTCATCATAGACTTCAGCTCGATATATTCGAACGGTAAATAGTAACTGGAGAGGTGGATGAAATCTGAAATCAGCAGCTGATTCAGATCTGCAGTCAGTTTGTTTGTGTAGAGCGGCTTCTTCTTGTAAATGTAAAACACTGGGATCGCACCTGAGTGATCGAGGTGGCTGTGGGTTAAGATTATTGCGTCAACATCATTTGGTGATATATGCATTGGGAATCCTGGTTCGTGGTTAAACATTACTCCGTAATCAAGCAAAACTTGTGTTTTTCTGGACTTTACGGCTATTGCACTTCTACCGACTTCGCGCGCTCCGCCCAGAAATCTAATCTGTAACTGACTCATTTCCTTTCTTCCGTCAATGCAGTAATCAATCTTCATGCCCTTTTAAAAATGTATTGACGTTCTTGCGCTGGTAACTCTGACTAATCCTTTTTTGATGGCTCTTAATAATTCATCAATGTGCACAGAAGCTTGTACTTCAGTGCAAACAGTCCACATATCATTCACACGGTGAGCGTCGCTACCGGCAATGCCAGGTAAATCCAAAGTTTTGGCTAGATTCTCAGCCAGTCTATTGACTCGAAGCGGTGAAATACCATTCAAGACTTCTACTGCGTCAAAATCGTGGTTTTTCACTAGGTCGCCCAGACCATGTCCTCTATATGGATGGGCAGCGATAACTACGCCATCTTTTTTCCTTGCAAAATCAATTATGTTGTCAATAGTCCACGGTTTAGGCGGCACTTCTGCAACGCCCAAAACTAGTATGTCACCTTCAGCTGCGCTTACTTCTATTCCCGGGATTATGAGGATATCTTCGTATGGTGAAGCGAGCTCCAACACTTTATAATAACCTTCAACAGTATTGTGGTCCGTTATGGCTACGGCGTTGATGAAGGGATGTGCGTGCAGCTGGTCCACTATGATTTTAGGGCTGATTGATGCATCAGGTGAATAAGTTGTGTGAAGATGCAAGTCAGCTCGAATCAAAATTGTTCGCCCAACGTTTTCTATGGAGTTTTCTTTAAACTGTTTAACATTATTTTTGTTTGCGTTTCTTTAAGTTGATGTATTCAAATTTGATGTCTTTCTTCAAGCACACGTTCTTGCATGTGTCAAACACGTTTTTATCCCAGTTTTCTGGATCGTGAAGGAGCACAATTATTTCATAATTTGTACGGTTGATGTAATCTGCTACTTGCTGCGCTACATACTCGATTGTTTCTTTGTCGAGGGGAAGGGCTATTTCATGTTGGGAGAGGGGGTAGACTTCGTCAAGTTCAATTGGGACTACGCCGAATGGAGCGGCGTAGAAACATACATGAACCCTGTCAAAATCATCCTTGAATCTGCCATAGACAAGTTTTCTGTCTTCCTTGAATTTCTTCGATCTATGCAACGGTTTCATTCGAGTTTGTGGAGCAAGAATAAGAATTTTCGCTTCCTTTGGCGAACAATATCTTTCTATTAGTCTTTTTTTGTACCTGACAACTTCTGGTCGGGTGAGACCTACCGAGCTGAAGAAGAATATGCCGCTTCTTTTTACTGCTGGGCTGTGTTTTTCAATAAAATCTTGATATTTTCTGATTCTCTTAACGGCTTGAAGTAGGGTTGGGTGTCCATGTGCCCTTAGTTCCAGGTGTTCCCACAATCTGCCGTATCTTATTGCTTGTTTTATGCGTCTTATTTCAGCTTGGCAGGCGTAGAGGTTGTGTTCAGCGAGGAAGGCTTCTCTTTCCTTTGCCATCATTTCTAAGACTTCTTTTGGGTTTGTCTTTGAACATTTTGGGCATGCACATGGAAAATATTCTAGTCCGTCCAATTTTGATGTGCCATGTTCTGTCATGTAACGGTTTTCTCTGGCATATATTGCGTAAGCTGCAGAGTCGAAAAAGTCGCATCCAAGAGCCACAGCTAAGCTGAACATGAAAGGATGTCCTGCACCGAAAAGATGGAAGGGTTTTTCAATAGGCAAGTTGATTTTCGCGGTCATTATCATGTCAACTAACACGTCGAATCGGTAGCGTTCCATGACTTCGGTTGGGCTTCCTAACGCATATATCTGAAAAGACAGTTTTCCCATTTCGTGGGCGGATTTGGCTACTAAGTGTAAGTATTGGCCTCCTTGAATTGGGCCTACCCAGAGAATGTCTTTTCGGGTTTTGGTCTTGAACAGCTGTTTGGCTCTGTTTAGGGTTTCGTCTACTGTTTTTTCTGCGTGTTCTCTTGTAACTCTCCATCCTGTTGGCCAGTCTAGAATTGTTGCTATGTCCGTGTCTATTTGTTCTTGGTACTGCACTATTTCTTTTGGTGTTGTTTCTACGTCTCCGTAAATGAGGATTTGGTATGCTCCTGAATCGGTCATTATGGTTCCGTTGAAATCTAGAAACTTGTGTAAGCCTTTTTCTGCTACTTGATTCTGTAAGCGTTTTTTCAGTATGTACGCGTTGGTTATTAGGGCTTGGCAACCGAATTTTTCTTGGATCTTTTTGGGAGGGATAGGTTGCACGGCTGGGTTTATCACTGGAAAGAGGAGAGGAGTTTCAACAATGCCACTTTTGGTTTGAAGTCTTCCAATTCTTGCGAGCAGATCTCTCTCTTTTATTTCAAAACTCATCAGTTAAGCCTAAACAGAATCAACCACACACGTATAAAAACTGTTCATTGGATATCTCACTACGTTAACCGTGAGAGCGGCCACAACCTTGGATATTTTTGAATTCCTTTAATCTGATTGAGAAACTGTTCGTGTAAGAATCCCTTTCTGTTTCTGTTGCTTCTGTCTCATGTTGATAGGTGAAGACGAGTGCGATAGAAGGAGCTTTTATGATGGCATCTATTCAGCCAGACACACTTATATTGTCACTTTCTTTTCTACTTATCTGTTCATTGGAAGGAAATCGAAACATGGTTTGTCTAGTTCAAATCTATGAAAAACCAAAACTGAACAATCCCGTCTTAGTTGAGGGACTACCGGGCATAGGATTTGTAGCCAACATTGCAGCTTTACACTTGATTGATGAATTGAATGCCAAACTATTTGCTGAAATCACTTCCTCATCCTTTCAAGACTTAGCCGTAACAACCGCGAGTGGCGGCACACGTTCTCCAATAAACAAGCTTTACTATTGCAAAAACCGTGAAGGCGGACGAGACTTAATCATATGGTACGGCAACACACAGGCATTAACAACTTTCGGGCAGTATGAACTATGTGGACATGTTCTGGACGTGGCTGAAGAACTGGACTGCCACTGTGTAGTCACCTTGGGCGGATTCAAGAAAGATCAGGTAGCCGACGAACCAGAAATTTACTGTGCGGCATCAGACTCAGAAACACTGAAAGAAGCTCTGAGTGTCGGAGCAAAAATAATGGTGGGGCAGATATTTGGAATCGCAGGCCTGTCTATAGGCATAGGTAAACTTAGAGGACTCCAAGGTTTTTCACTATTAGTAGAGACTACCGGTACGTATCCTGATGTGGAAGCAGCACGTCGAGCCTTGTCTGTCCTATGCAAGTTTCTGAATTTAACAGTCGACCTATCAAGGTTAGATGATGCTGCAGAAAAGACTAAAATGATGCTGGAATCCTTCGGTTTGATTAGACGCGTCAAAGAAGAAAAGAAGAAAGAGGACTTCGAGTTCCGCTGGTTTGTTTAATGCTCTATTTCGCTGATGAAATGTTCGTAAACACTTTGCACCCGCTCGGCTGCCGGACCTGAGCCTTCTACAACACCTTTCTCTGTCACTTTGACTTTATTCATGACCCAAATGAAGCCATTGTCTTCATAGAGTTTGACCATCGTAGGAAAAACCTTCTCCAGGCGTTCAGACAGAGCTTTCAAGTCGAAAGGTTTTTCTACACTAAGTATTTGAGCTACGATATTGCCATTGAGGAAGACTCTGTGTAAGGTTTTTCTTTCCTCATCCTTCGCCTCCGCTAAGCACAGACTTAAAGTATCCGGATTGATACCGATTAATGTTCCACTATACGTTTTTCCAGTAGTGGTTGAAATAATCACATTTGTATCCATTAATGCTGCGACCTCTGTGAAAAACTTCCTTTGAGCTATTGACAACCTCAAACCTCCATTACACTCATACACATGTGAGAACCCATATTTAGGATTTTAACTACACAAAAATAAAACTGGATTAAACCGTAGAACTTTGTTTTTCTAAGAACTCATTTTTCTTTCTTCAAGCTTCTGTCTTAAAAGTATCATCGTGTTAGTCATCAAATCACGATAAACAACAACGTTCGGGCCAATCCAACTATTACTTCCAACTTTGACACCAGGCATGAAAAGCACGTTTATTCCAGCCTTCACGTTATCACCTAGAACAGCTCCAAGCTTTCTTCTGCCACTATCCACAATCATGTCCTTCACCGACATCTTTACTGTTCCAGCATCAAGCCTGAAATTGGCAGTTACTGTGCCTGCACCTAAATTGCAGTTTTCTCCTAGTATACTGTCACCAATGTAGGACAAATGCCCAATATGTGCATTATCCATGATTACGCTGTTCTTTATTTCACAAGCGTTGCCTATTCGAACTTTTTTGCCTATGCTTGTGTATGGGCGAATGTAACAGTTCGGTCCTATGTCACTGTTTTCATCTATAAAAGCTGGGCCTTCAATGTAAACTCCAGAACGTATACGCGCGGTTTCCTTAACAGTCACCTGACCAATCAAATGTGCACCGTTCTCTACGTGACCATGCACTTTGTGTTCCATTCTCATCAGAGCCCAGCGATTTGCATCAAGCAAATCCCAAGGTTTCCCAATGTCAAACCAATCTTCCCTCGAAATCTTAGCCGCTAAAACCTGCTTTTCCTCTCTTAAGAAAAGCGAAATAGCGTCCGTAATCTCCCATTCACCCCTAGTTGAAGCCGACGTCTCTCTAATTTTCTTAAAGACATCCGTCGAAAAAACGTATATACCCGCGTTCGCCAGGTTCGTAGGAGCCTCCGTGCGACTTGGCTTCTCAACTATACATTTCACATTTCTTTCATTTTTAAGCTCTACTATTCCATAATCCTCTGGATTATTTACTGGAATGACAGACATGGTTGCAATAGGCTTCCCTTTTTCGTGTAAACCGAGAACCTTTTTCACAGCCTCCGCAGTGAACAACAAGTCACCGTAAACCAGGAGGAAATCATCTTTCACATACGGCTCAGCGACGCCCACAGCGTTACCTGTTCCAAGAACCGCTTCTTGCTCAACATATTTAATTCTTAATCCAAACTTCTCTCCAGAACCAAAGTAATCGCGAATGGCGTCTGCCATGTAATAAACAACTAACACTATTTCGTTTATTCCAGAAGCCTTGAGCGCCTTCAAACAGTGTTCAAGGATCGGTTTTCCACAAACTCTTATCAAATGTTTTGGCCTAATCAACGTAACCGGTTGAAGCCTTACACCTTCTCCAGCAGCTAAAACGACGGCCTTCATTTTCTCACATCCTCAACAAGTCCTTTAACCAACACTAAGCTCTTCTCCATTATTTCTTTCGCTGCTTTTAATGATTCACCTTCGACGGTTAACCGAATAAGAGGCTCAGTGCCAGACGCTCTCGCCAAAACCCAGCCCTCTTCAACACTTAGTCGAACCCCATCAACCTTGGAAACTCGGATATGCGATGGAAAGTGGAAGGTCAAGCGTTCCTCAACTTTTTTCATAACCTCATATTTTGTTTTGTTTTCGCAGGCAACATTCTCTCTGAGAGTATAGTATTTAGGTATCCCAGAAACAAATTCAGCCAGCTCTTTATCTTCATCTTCTAACGCTTTCAGCAGAAGTGCGGATGAGAGTATTCCATCTGGGCAGTAATGAACCTGCGGATGAATCCATGCACCGCAAGGCTCTCCACCAAAGAGTGCATTATGCCGCTTCATTGATTCCGCAACATAAACATCGCCAACCCTTGCTCTGACGACTTCTCCATCAAATGTTTCCACCATCTTCTCAACACACATAGATGCCTCAACATTCGTCACTACAGTTCCACCGGAATTCCTCTTAACAACATGTGCAGCATACGCAGCCAGAATCCTATCAAAGTCTACAAAACACCCATTATCATCAATAAAAGCCACTCTGTCACCATCACCGTCATAAGCTATCCCTATATCTGCCTTAAAATTTCTAACAATCTTGCTAAGAGATGTCAAAGATTCAGCATTCGGTTCTGAAATTCTACTGGGGAAGAAGCCGTCTGGTTGAGCGTTCAATGCCGTCACCTTGCATCCTAATCTTCTAAGCGAAGTCGGTGCAAGAAAACATGTTGCGCCACATCCAGGATCCACTATTACACGCCATTTCTTGTTCAATTTCACAGTTTTCAAAACCATTTTGGCGTAAAGACCGCTCTCGTCTATAGCTGAAGCGTCAGCTATTTTTTGCCAATCAGCAAATTTGAATTCTTCATTTTCTACTATTCTTTCAATCTTGTTTTGGCTTTCCTCATCATAAGCCACTCCTTCATCATTGAAGATTTTTATTCCGTTGTATTGTGGTGGATTGTGTGAGGCAGTAATCATCACGCCAACCTGAGCTTTCAATTCTTTAGTCAAATATGCTAATACAGGAGTCGGTACAACCCCCAAGCAGTTAACCTTCGCCCCTCCAGCTAAAAAACTAGAGACCAAGGCATTCTCAATCATCAAACCAGAAACCCTCGTATCTCTTCCGACAAGAATTTTATCTGCTTTGGAAAATGTCACTATGGCTAAACCTATCTTGGCAACTAGAACTGGCGTCAAAGCAACGTTGACTATAGCACGTACTCCTGAGCTTCCGAAAAGTTTCGGTATCAAATAATCTCCAAACTGATGATAGATATGAACGCATTTAAATGGTTCTAGGAAAATCTTCCTAAGCTTCAACTTAACGTCTAAACTCAATCTTTCTTTTTGAACATCGAAAAATAGGTTCAGAGGACAAAAATGTCTCTCAAAGAGATGCCATTTTATCATAGGAACAGCTTAGGGAAAAAGGCAGGATTCTGAAATAGTTAGCTTGCTCTAACATCCTTGAGTTATTAGTCTTCGCAGGATTGTGCGGGATAAAGCAAACGGGTGTAGGTGCAAGAATCGGAAACGAAAATAAGTGGTTAGGTTAGTTTCTTACAGAACTCCACTAACTGATTTCGCGTAGGATGCGCTCCCTTAGGATTTGAAATATAGTAGGCTGCAACTGCATTAGCTAATGCCAGTCTATGCTCCTCTGAGAGTCCACAGGCGTCTCCTAGGATGTTTCCAGCGTCCCAAGCATCTCCAGCTCCTGTAACCCTTAGGACTGGAACTTTGAAGGCTGGAACAGTTGTTTCCCCATTTTTTGTGAAGGTTGCTGAGAAGTCTGTAGCGTGCAGGTCAACTCGTACTGGCAAATGTGAAGCCAAGATTCTTGCAGATTCCTTCGCTAAATCATTAAGCCTTAAACCTTTGCTAACCTTTACTGTTCTGTCTCCTAGCTGAGATGCGTAGCAAACTGCTTCATTCTCATTCACACTTAAAATATCAACACACCTGCTCCGCAAAACCTTCTTCATTAGTTTCGGGATTTTCTCTTTGTTGGTGGTTGGATCGGCTGGATCATAGTACGTTTTACCTTGGCCCACATCTTTTACGCGGTGAAAAACAGTCTGAGCTAGTTCTGTTCCAAAATGTCTTGTTCCAGCCCAATTAAAGAGGCATAGATAATCTGCGTTTTCAATGACTTCGAAATCATCGTCACTTAAGTGGTGTGGTGCAAAGTTGGCCAGTGAGCCCATGTCTCTAAGCATAACATTGGCTTTTCCTTTTTCGGTTTTAAACTCGATTGCCGTTGTTATTGATGCATTATCGAAAATCTTAACATGGGAAAGATCAACTTCGCTTGACTTCAGGTAAAATTTAATCAATTTAAACCCTAGTTTATTCGTGCAAACTATAAGAGTGGTTTTTACATTCAACATGGACAGAGCAGACGCTGTGTTGACAGCGTTTCCTCCTCTGAACTCCACTTGTTCAATCCCGTCTATGCTTCCACCCTTACGGTCCACCACTTTTCCAAGTTTTTCATAAAAAGTTTCCACGTTACAGTTTAGGCTTATTAAGCGATCAAGGAAAAAGTCAGGCATGGCAACGACATTAAATTCTTTAATTTCATCTTTCAAGAACCTCTGTACTTCTTCAAGAACACAATCCAACA
>DAOVGI010000021.1 GCA_030672475.1 Candidatus Bathyarchaeota archaeon | reverse complement strand
TCTTCAATACTGGGTGTTATCTCATTGATTTTTCCGATCAGTTCTGCTTCCACGCGAATGCGCTTTTCAACGAGTTTTCTTTGTTTGTCTAGATTCTCTTGCGTGAGAGCTGGTGGAACGCTTGTTAGCAGATTAATGGCGAGCTTCTAGAGGTAACTCAAAAACTCTGTAAATAAAAGTCCGCTCAGTGGCAACATCAACAGGTGACCACATGATAATGACGGAAATTTGGACCGGAGATGGAAGGCAACTCACAAGACTAATCTCTGAAAAAATCGGAAAATTCACGGCGTCAAAAAATCTGTCCAGCAGTCATCTTGGAAAAGCTGAAAGATTAATTTGAAACAAGAAGCCTCTTCAACTCGGCAATTGTCATCTGTTTATTCATATCTAGCCAGGTACAACGGCTTACTTGCTACCTTTTTCCTCTCTTCTCGGGAAATACTCTTCAACGAGTTGACTATTCTGGACTTCACATTTTCATGTGGCTTTTTTTCATTGATTGAGGATAATCTGGATAAAGTCTCATTATGAGGAGTTCCGTTTCGAGTTTCCATTTCTTACGCCACATTCTGTAGTGCTGATTATTGAATATTTAATTTCAGAAAATGAGATCAGTATTGTGAAACTGGATTTCACGTTCATAACAGACCGCAGATCAATCGTCAACGTGTTTAGCAATCATTGCGTATTGCTGATCTTTCACAATGATCAGGAGCAATCCTGAAGCTATAAACCCTGCTAAAGCTCCGTAGTAAAATGTCATTTTTGGACATATATCCCATAGGAAACCGGCAACCAAGCTTGCTGGCAACGCGGCTAATCCTACAGATGCATAAAAGGCCCCCAGTGCAGTTCCTCTGGACTTTTTTGAGGCCAGATCTGAGGCGAAAGCTTTTATTTAGGCTGAAAACTTAGTTTGGCAAGCATTCCAAAGATGATGAATTATGGCTTTGAAGAAAGGGGATTTTGTTCTTGTCGACCATGTGGGAAAAGTGAAAGAAACAGGTGATGTTTTCGATACAACTACGGAGGAAACAGCAAAAAAAGAACATTTGTACAAGGAAGGCGAAATCTACGAACCGAAACTTGTTGTAATTGGAGAAGGCTGGGTTCTGAAAGCTCTAGATGAGAGTCTAATAACAATGGAAGTTGGTAAAATCTCAATAGTTGAGATTCCACCGGAAAAAGCCTTTGGAGAAAGAGACCCTGAAAAAGTTAAACGTGTTCCCTTGAGGCAGTTAACAGCTAAGGGAATAACTCCAAGCCTTGGAATGCGTGTTGAACACAATGGGAAAATGGCGACTGTACGAACCATTGGTGCCGGACGTGTTTTGTTGGATTTCAATCCACCATTAGCTGGAAAAACCTTAGTGTACGAAGTGACCGTTCAGAAGAAACTCAAAACAAGAAAGGTAAAGATGGCGGCCCTCATTCACCGCAGAATATTAGCCATAGAAGAGTCCAGCTTCAAGCTCACCATTAAAGCGAAGACAGTCAGTATAGGAATGCCTGAAGAAGCCTTTTACTTGGAAGGAATTCAATTGGCGAAGAGAGGGACAGCTATGGACATTCAAAGGTTTTTTCCAAAAATAACCACTGTGAAATTCGTTGAAACATTCAAAACAGAACCTGAAGCGAAGGCCTAGTTTACTTCACCTAAGGTGATCACGCTGAAGATCGTTTTGATCGGACCGCCTGGTGCTGGCAAAGGGACTTACGCTTCACGGTTGACTTCAACGCTTGGAGTCCCACACATATCCACCGGTGACATCGTTCGGGAAGAAATAAAGGCCCAAACCAAACTTGGAAAGATGATAAAGACATACAGCGATAAAGGTGAACTGATACCAGATGAAATCATGATCAAACTCCTTGCGGAGAAGCTGAGAAAACCTGATTGCAAGAACGGTTTTATACTTGACGGTTTTCCCAGAACCATAAAACAAGCGGAAGTCTTTGACAGAATATCAAAGATAAACTTGGTCATAAACTTGAACGTTCCTGACTATATCATAATTCAACGCTTGTCAAACAGGCTTGTCTGCAGAAGATGCGGAACAATCTATAACAAGCTAACGCTTAAACCTAAAAGAGACAACGTATGCGACAAGTGTGACGGCGAGCTTTACCAAAGAAAGGACGACAATCCGAAAGTCATACAAGATCGGTTAAACATCTACCGAAAGAAGACTGAACCTTTAATAGAATACTACAAGAAAAAAAATCTCTTGAAGAACGTTCGCTGCGATGACCTGAAGATTCCGCCTGAAGAAATAGTTGAGAAAATAAAGACGGTAATAAACCAATTTCAAAAACCCAGTAAACCCTAAAGATTTAACTCTTTTTGACAAAATTATCTATTGATAAGAAAGTCTTCCCTAAATGATATTTGTTCTTCTCGCCAGTTTTTCGTAATCTTCACG
Organism: Candidatus Bathyarchaeota archaeon; assembly: GCA_030672475.1. Taxonomy (GTDB): domain Archaea; phylum Thermoproteota; class Bathyarchaeia; order Bathyarchaeales; family Bathycorpusculaceae; genus SOJA01. The sequence continues at coordinate 14,031 of DAOVGI010000021.1, read as the reverse complement.
ATTTAAATTTAACTTGTTAAGAATTGTATATCGTTCAGGTCTTAAGGTTGAAGACATCTGCAAAGCCTTTATTACGTCTTCCTTTTCTATACCAAGCTCATCAGCATTTGAAGGTGCACCAAGCGTCTCCAACGTCTCCCTTATGCGCTTCCAGTCTGTCTTATGCAAATAGGCCATCATTATTGTCCCTACACCGCATTTTTCGCCATGCATGGCATTGTTAGGTTCAATAATATCAAGCGCGTGGCTGAACAAGTGCTCTGATCCACTGCATGGACGACTACTTCCAGCAATGCTCATGGACACTCCGCAGCTTATCAAGGCCTCTAAAAGCACACGCACTCCCTCCTCTTTCCTTGACATGATTAATTGAGCATTTTGCATCACCAGTTTAGCACTCATTAGAGCTAAGCTTGCAGCGTACTCTCCATAATATTCTTTCTTTTCTTCGTGGGCCAGTCTCCAATCTTTCACCGCTGAGATTTTTGCTATGACATCCCCGCAACCACTTACAATGTGGCGCCAAGGCGCATCCGTTATGATGTCTGTGTCCGCTATGATGGCTATTGGTGCTTGTGCCATTACAGAAAATGGTTTTTTAAAGCCTTTCACAGACGATAGAGAGCTTGCGATTCCATCGTGAGAAGCAGTTGTTGGAACGCTGATGAATGGGACTTCTTGATTGGCTGAGCTTAGTTTTGTAACATCTATTTTTGTGCCGCCACCAACCGCAAAAACAACCTTAGGCTTCAAAGCCTTAATTCTCTTCTCGATGGCTTGAACGTCTTTAACTGTAGCTGATTGAGCGAGGAACGTGTTAACTTCTACTCCTTCTTCCTCAAGAAGTCCCCTGACTGTTTTTCCAGCGATATCGTATGTCTTTGAACCGGCGACTACAAGTGCGGATTCCGTGAATCCGAGTCTTCTGCAGATCTCTGCAACTCGTTCAATTACCTTGTTCCCTATAATTACCTCTCTTGGAAGCTGCATACGATGGTATTTTAACGGCAAAGCAATCACTGTTTAAGTACATACCTTTCTAATCTACATAACTTTACAGTTTAAAGTTGTAATTCCATTTTTCGGTTACAACACCAGTTTTTTAATCTAAAAACCGTAATATTAATAAACTCGCGGTTGTGATTACAAGATGTTATTTGCTAGCTAAGTAATTCCGTTTACGCGTTTAGGTTTTGGAGAGAAGCAGAATGATAAACAACGATATGGTCAACCAATTAGTCCTGAAGGGAACGACAACCATCGGCGTCGTGTGTAATGACGGCGTGATATTAGCCTCCGACACCCGTGTGACCATGGGTTCTTACGTAGCCCATAAACATGGAAAAAAAATTTATAAAATAGATGACCACTTGGGCATGACTATTTCTGGAGGCGTCGCAGACACTCAAAGAACCGTCGACATCCTAAAGGTAAATGCGCAGCTTTACAAGCTTAACATTGGCAGACCTATACCTGTAAGTTCCGCAGCAAGGCTTATTGCAAACCTTTTATTTTCATCTAGATATGCACCTTTGATCGCACAAGTCCTAATAGGCGGTGTAGATGACAGTGGATCACATGTGTTTTCACTGGATCCGTTCGGTAGCCTAACAGAAGAAAAATATGTTGCCACTGGTTCCGGATCGCCAATAGCTTATGGGATTTTGGAAGACCAGTTCAAGGAGAATATGTTTACTAGAGATGTCCTACCCGTAGTTGTTAAGGCTGTCGAATCTGCTATGAAGCGGGATACCGCAAGTGGAGACAGTTTTAATGTGGCGGTGATAGGCAAGACGGGTTATCAGGAGCTGACCGAAGAGGAAAAGAGGCAACTTCAAGGAAACTGAGGAAGTTCAAAGAGTGACGCCGAGCTTTGAAAGAGAAAAAATAGAGATGACTCAGTACATTTTGGAAAATATTCCAAAAGAAGCTGAAGTGTCAAGGATAGAATATGAGGGTCCAATGCTTGCAGTGTACGCTAAGAAACCAGAGCTTCTTGTTGGACAGGGCAGCGTGATTGCAGACATAGTTAGCAAGTTGAGAAAGAGGATAGTTGTTCGTTCCGATCCTTCAGTAAGACTGTCCGAGAAAGAAGCTGAAAGGATAGCTAAAGAAATAGTCTTGCCTGAAGCTGAAGTGACAGACGTAAGTTTTGACCCAAGCCTCGGAGAGGTAATAATTGAGGCAAAAAAACCAGGCTTGGTTATTGGAAAAAACGGGTTAGTTCTTCAAGAGATTATGAGGCGAACTAGATGGCGTCCTCACGTTCTAAGAAGCCCCCCTCTACGCTCTAAAATAGTCACTCACATGCGCCATTATCTGCATTCAGAAAGCAGGGAGAGAGAAAGGGTATTACGCACTGTTGGCGAGAGGATATTCAGACCAAAAACATATGAGGTTGGAGATCTTCGGATTACAGCGCTTGGAGGAGTCCAACAAGTGGGAAGATCAGCTTTTCTGGTTCAGACGAGAGAAAGCAGCGTATTATTGGATTGCGGAGTAAATCCAGGTTCCTCGAAAGCCTTTGAAGGCTTTCCACGATTTGACTCTCCCACGTTTGAAATTGATTCTTTAGATGCTGTTGTAATAAGTCACGCCCACCTTGATCATTGTGGTTTGGTGCCATTTCTCTATAAATATGGTTATGATGGCCCTGTCTATTGTTCAGCCCCAACCTCAAATTTGATGACGTTGCTTCAACTTGATTACTTGGACGTGGCAAATAAGCAGGGGGTTATGTCACATTATGACCAGAAAGACGTTCGTGAATGTGTTTTGCACACTATTCCTTTACGACACGGCGTTGTAACGGACATAGCTCCTGACATTCGCCTAACTTTACATAATGCAGGCCACATTTTGGGTTCCTCTTTGACACATCTACATGTGGGCGAGGGTCTACACAACATTGTTTATACAGGTGACTATAAGTATGGGCGGACTATGCTGCTGGAAGCGGCAGAGACAGAGTTTCCAAGGGTGGAGACAGTAATAACTGAAAGCACTTATGGTAGTCCAAGGGATGTCATGCCTTCAAGAGTTGAGGCTGAGAAACATTTAACGTCTGTAATAAATGAAGCTTTGGAAAGGAAAGGTAAGGTCTTAATTCCAGTGCCTGCTGTAGGCAGGGCTCAAGAAATAATGCTTGTCATTGACGGTTACATGCGGCGTGGTTTGATAAAAGAGGCTCCAGTGTTTATTGAGGGTATGATCTCAGAAGCAACAGCAATTCACACGGCGTACCCAGAATATTTGAGCAGAGAAGTCCGTAGGAGCATACTTTACGATGGGATAAATCCTTTTCAATCAGACTACTTCACGATTGTGGAGCACCCGAGTGTCAGGCAGGAAATAATCGATGGTGAACCGTGCATTATCATGGCTACGTCTGGAATGCTTGAGGGTGGACCTGTAACAGAGTACTTCAAGAGCTTAGCGGAAGATGAGAAGAACGTGATAATCTTTGTGAGCTATCAGATTGAGGGTACTCTAGGAAGGAGAGTGCAAAAGGGCTTGACAGAAGTTGCGATGATAAACAGCAGTGGTAAAATGGGAGTAGTAAAAGTTAGATTGCAGGCAGAGTCAATTGAAGGTTTTTCCGGTCATTCAGATAGGCGTCAGATAACTAACTACATAGCTCATCTTAGGCCAAAGCCTGAAAGAGTTGTTGTATGTCATGGTGAAAGAGCAAAATGCTTAAGCATAGCAAGTTTTATTCAGAGAAGGCTTGGAATCCAAGCACTAGTGCCAGCAATTATGGAAACCTTCACGCTGCTGTAGGTATAGGCTTATTCGATATTGGAGTTTTTTCCCGCCAAATCCTCACTTTTGAGGGACAGATGACGATTCGTTCCTCACCTAGACGAGCAATATCTCCACTAATTGATTCTGCGAATTCGCATAATTCGTTCACGGCACGTTTTACATCTTCGATGCTCTTGTTTGCGAGAGGGGTCACCCTGAGGATTACAATGTTGCCGGAGGTTACATCATTCTTAATAGTGTCCAAGTCCGATAAACCGCGAAGAGGCATAGCCTTCAAATAAGTCTTGCCATAACTACCTTCTGCCTTGACTTTCACGATTTTCTTCATTTCAGCTTTCTTTGACCTGCGGAATATGCCACTTAAATTCGGCAAACTTTTCCTCTCTAACACACTATTTGACTTCGAGGAGTTTAAGGGTTTCCTTGAATCGCTTCTCTGAATTTGTAGGGGCAAAGCAAACAATTAAAGATTTATGAATTTGTGGTCAGTAGAAAGAGGGAAGAAGATTTTCTGCTAATTATTATTCGGAGATTGTACACTTTTGGCATCATTTCTTGGCTACTTAGTTCTCTCGTCTTCAAGAAAGCGTAGCTTCTCTCATAAACTTCTTGGTGTGTGACATTGAGATAGAAGTTTGTTCCATAACAAATAAATGCTTAAAGGAGACATCTTTATTGATGTCCTATGCAAAAATACATTAGCTTAGTATTGGCACTTTTCATCTGTTGCTTCATGGTTGTATCTTTTGTTTCAGTCTATGCTTTGAATGTCGAATCATGTGGATGCTCTGGTTTAAACTCTTCTGACTCAACGATACAAGGAAACAAAGATGTGAACATAGAACAAACTGGAGAAAGGTTGAGTATCAAGGCTTATACTCTGCAGGACTCAATCACCGTTGAGCTGACTTTTCCGCAACCTACAATACGTGACACCTCAAACTATCACTCTGTTGAGATTCAAGATCTACCTAACTATGGAGGTCCCGGCGAACCGGTTCTGCCTTTTAAGACTATCAATATTTTGATTCCCAAAGGCAAAGAACTACGAACTATTGACGTATCCACTAGTAGCAGAAGAGTGTTGGAAGGCAGATTCAATCTTGAGTATGGAAAAACACCGATACCTGTTTCTTCTAAGGCAAGTGTTGTAGAACAGCCGAACCAGGCAATATATAATTCAGTAAAGCCGTTTCCCGGCGCATTGTTTTCAAGCGTGTCAGGGCAAATGTTAAGAGGTTATGAAATACTCACGATGGCGCTTCATCCAGTTCAGTACGTCCCAAAGATAGGTGAACTGTTTTACTACGAGACTATGACGGTGACTATAACTCTGAAGGAAACAGGCAAGATATCTCCGTTGTTAAGGAACAGACTGCAAGATAAGATGCTTGTTCAAAAAGTCGTGGACAACCCTGATGCAGTAGAAACGTACGACGCAACAACAGCACAACTGAAACCAGCACATGTAAATGCCTCAGAGTCCTACGATTACGTGATTATAACCAATAGCGCTCTGAATTCTTCATTTCAACGTTTGATTGATTGGAAGATCCATGAGGGACTTAACGCAACAATTGTTTTACGGGAAGATATAGTAAGCGATCCGGATTACTTTTGCGATGGCTTGTTTGGTGATGGTTGCGGAGCCTCAAAATTCAATGACACTGCAGCGCGCATTCGCAACTTCATAAAAGATGCTTATCAAAACTGGGACACTGAATATGTCTTACTTGGAGGGGATACAGATATTATTCCTACAAGGGGCGTCTATAGTTACGTTGCTACAGTTCCGATCACCGTAGATTCCAACATTCCCTGCGACATGTATTATGGAGCCCTTGACGGAAGCTGGAACAACGATAATGACACAATATTCGGAGAGGGTGTTTTCGAAGAAGGGCCTCAAAATGGAACTGCCGGAGAAGAAGCTGACTTCTTCGCCGAGGTTTACATAGGAAGAGCTCCGGTGAACACGCTAGAACAAGCAGAAAACTTCATCAACAAAACGTTGTGGTATGAACAATACTCAGATGATAACTACTTTAAGAAAGCGTTAATGGTCGCGTCAACACTTGACGAAGAAACAGAAGGGGCAAACAACAAAGATATGGTTACAGATTTGATACCGCAGTATACAACAACAAGATTGTACGACAGGGACAAAACATACAGTCGCAGCAACATCATTGACGCAATAAACAGTGGCACCCACATATTGAATCATGATGGACACACAAATACAAACTCGATGATGGAGTTAGATCGTGCAGAAGTCGACACACTCATAACGAATACAGAGTACTTTTTTGGATATAGCGTTGGCTGTTATGCTGCAGCCATTGACGCAGACTCTGTCATAGAACATTTCGTGTACAACTCTCACGGAGCCTTTGCTTTCGTAGGTAATTCAAGATACGGTTGGTACATGCCTGGTACGACGATGGGACCGGGAGACAGATATGATAGGTCATTCTTCTCTGTTCTGAACAACACTGTAAGAAACTTAGGCAAGACTCTGCAGCTTTCAAAGGAAGATATGTTCAGTTCATCTATGTCAGGTGCAGACAGATGGACATATTTCCAGCTCAATCTTCTCGGAGATCCTGAAACAGAAATAGTGACCGCCATTATGGCGCCAACAGCCCATTTCGATACAAACCCAACCGCCAAACGATTAGATCCACCTGTCATCAAAGGACTTGTGAACCTCACCGGCAGAGCAATGAGGGGAACGGCTGAGGGAGCGACATTTCAGAACTTCACTATTGAGTATGGCCCAGGCAAAAACCCTTCATTTTGGCAATCTTCAGGAATCGAACTGACAAATGATGGTCAGAACGAAATCGTAAATGACATTATAGCCACTTGGAACACAAGCCAAACAGGTCCAGGAACTTACACACTGAAGCTGACAGTAAGAGATGTAAGCGGTAGAATCGGGGAAGACAGATGGATTGTTCGCGTTGAAGAGTTGCCTGCTATCCGCGTTGATCCTCAGCTGATCGAAACTCAAGAGGGCTTATCTTTCACAGTGAGTGTCAAGATCACTGATCCAGAAGACCTTTACGGCCTAGATTTCCAGATGAGCTGGAACACCACACTCTTGAACTACGTAAGTCATGCTTTGTACATTCCAGTGGAAGACTATTGGTGGGGTGTCCTCCATGAACCAGTGTTGATAATTAAGAATGAGGTAAATCAGACAACAGGAACATACTGGGTCGCGGCCACATCTTCGTATCCAGCTTCTTCCTTCGATAGAGATGGAACAGTCTTCGATATGACTTTTCAAGCCAAAGCCGCTGGCACCTGCAAGTTGAGGATTTTCTCCAGCAACCTCAATGATAGCTCTGGTCAACCGATAACTCACAACGCTTGGAGTGGCACGGTTGAAATAGCATCTGGCGTTCATGATGTGGCAATTACGGATGTCTTAACTTCTGGAACACTTGTGAGTCAAGGCTACTCAACCAAAATCAATGTGACGATTGCAAATGAAGGCACTTTCCCTGAGAGCTTTAATGTAACGGTTTACGCAAACGAAACAGCTTTCAACACAACTCAGATTTATCTCACAGCAGGTAACTTGGAAACCATTACAGTGGTTTGGGATACAGCAGGCTGGACAAAAGGCAATTACACCATAAGCGCTGTTGCAGACACAATTCCAGACGAAACAGATACCGATGACAATACTCTAGAAGCCAGCACTGAAGTTTATGTAACTACACCAGGCGACCTTGACGGCGACGGAGACGTTGACATCTACGACATCGTCAAAATATGCGGTTGTTATGGTACAAGGGAAGGCGATCCACTATACGATGGCGACTGTGACATAGACGGCGACGGAGACATTGACATCTACGATATAGTGATCATCTGCAATTACTACGGACAATAAATCCTACCATCAAAACTACCTCTTTTTTTTAAACCAGTTCTTAATAATATGTGGGCGGCTCAAAACGTTAAGCACGTGATCGACCGTTGATTATCTTTTATTGAGGATTGGTGACATCGCGCGTGCTTGTGATGTTTGATTCTATTTTCCTCCTAATTCTCGTTAAGGATTGTGAGAAAACTTTTTTATAAATGCCCATATTTTATCGCCCACAAAATGAACATTTTTGACAATAACGCCTTGTGTGGCTTTATTTGCATAATCAACGTCGCAGACAACTTCACCTACTGCAATTGGTTTGCCATGTTTCTCATCTACGACAAGAATCATATCTCCTTTACTGATTTTTCCTTGGAAACGAACGATTCCAGGTGCCATCACGTTTGCGCCATTACACAAGTGTGGAACAGCGCCCATGTCAACCACGACTTTAGGCATTGAAACAAAAAGTTTGTTGAAAACTAATGTTGGAAAAATATTCTCTCCGGTTTTGAAAAGTAGCGGTTCACCATTTATGAGTAAGATTTGGGCGAAATCCGTTTCAACCAATTCGATGTTGGCTTTAGAATTGAAAGTCTTCTCCAAATCAACTTTTAGCTTCTCTGACGCTTTGCTTAAGAGAGACTTTGCCTCTTTTGATCTTATGAAATATCTTCTGTGTTTTTTAGCCATTTTGCTTCTCTCTTAGATAGGTTTAAATGGTATAAGTTGAAGTATAAAAGGCATAAAGAATAATTCGGGGGCTCAAAATGAGTGAGATGACAACTGAAATCCTTGAGCAGAACCTAGGAAAAATGGTGATCGTCAGATTGAAGGGTGGAAGAAGTTTACGTGGAAGACTGGAGGGATTTGACCAGCATCTCAACTTGGTTCTAGAGAAAACTGAAGACACAACAAATGTTGAAGAGGTGAAGAAGCTAGGGCTAATAATAGTCCGCGGAGACAACGTCGTTCTAATCTCGCCTCCGCCAAGGTGACAACCTTGGGCAAAGGAACGCCGTCCATGGGCAAACGCGCAGGAAAAACTGTTCACATACGATGCAGACGGTGCGGAAAGAAAGCATATAACGTTTCCAAGAGGCAATGTGCAGCGTGTGGTTACGGAAAAACAAGAACGATTAGTAAGTATTCATGGAGAACAAGAGATTCTCGTGGAGAAAGATTCCGATAGAGTTTTGTTTATTTCGAAAACTTGCTAAAAGTGTTTCGCAATGGCGTTTGATTAATGATTTGCAAGGGCTTTTACATGCTTAAAATCCAAAAAAATCGGATGAACCTCGGGCATGCTAATTCATGTTTTAGTAGAAAGCCTTAGCTACGTAAAAGACGACTCGACTTTTTAAGTGGAAAAATGTTAAAAACCAGTCTCACTGGAGCATGTGCTGAAAAGGTTTGAGTAAAAGTCAAAGGCGTTATCAGAAGCTACGTGGTGTTATAATAGCCTTTGTCAACTTTGACGAAGATTAATGGTCCTCTGCTTCGAGCCAGTTGTCCAGCTTTCCCTAAAGCCTTATTAACTACGTTTAACGTCCGTTCTTCTTTGCTGAAGTATTTTCTTTTGTCTCGACCTAACTCCATTTTTAGGAGATTCTCAGCTAGAATTGATGTGCCACAAATTTCTCCGTTTCTGATGAGTTTGCACGTTATTATTTCCTGCATCTCTTTACGGTTTGAAAGTTTTCTCCATATGAGATCTGCTTTTAAAAGATTTTTCTTGGCATCGTTCCATTTTCTGGGTTTCTGTTTGCCTATTAGAAGTTTCACCCGTTCTTTCCATTTGTTGAGCCACAAGCCAGTCCACAGATTAATGAATTCTTGTAGCTCATTTGGTTTTTCGTTGTAATATTCTTCCAGCTTGTCTACAAGTTCGCATTCACTTGCTTCCCTTCCAACCAGGTTCCAATGAACTCTAAGGTAGTTTGTTAAGTCTTGGCATGCGATTTGGAGTACTTTGCGGTCAGAACCGAAAATATCCAACATTGGATTTTTCGTTTTCAGCTTTTCTGACAACAATATTTCAATGACATTCATTAGCTGCTCCCGCTTCGAACCCTTCTCCACTTAAAATCTAGGCTGAGGTTTTAATTAAGTCTTATTCATGGTTGCTTCTATAACATTTTTAGATATTTTTAGGCCATATTACGCCACTAAGAATATTTTGAAAGCTTGATCTTGAATTATTTAATAAAATCTGGAAGTTCATTAACATTTTTTAGAATTAAATCCGGTTTCTCCTTCTCCAATTCCTCTTTTGTGAATGTTCCGGATAGAACAGCCACCGTTTTGGCGCCGGCGTTTCTGCCAGTTCTCACATTTATGACGGAGTCACCTACGACGGCGCATTCACTTGTCTGGATGTCTAACTGTTTTGCTATTTCTGTTATTGCTTCTGGTGACGGCTTCGGATGATTGTTGTCTAATCCGGTTACTACTAGTTGAAAATACTTAGCTAGACCAAATTTCTCCAGCTCTCTTACGACTTTCTCTTTTGGAACGTGCCGCATCGTCATTAGCACCAGCTTTGCCTTTCGTGAAAGTTTTTCCAAGGTTTTCGAAATTTTCGGCATTAATTTCGTTTTTTTCGCTGTTGCGCGATGATATGCGTTGAGGTAGGTGCTCAAGAATTTCTGCGTGTCAATCCCTGTTATCAAGTTATCTATTGAAAGATTTTGTTCTAGCTTTCTCGGAATCTCGGTTGCTAATTTAATGTCGACAGGTCGTCCTACTGATGCGAAAGCAGCTTTGGCTGCTTCCAAGTAGGCTTCTGTTGAATCAACTATTGTACCATCCAAATCTAGGATTATTCCCTTCACTTTCAAACTTGGTTTTTCCATTTCTCCGTCTTTCAATGCATGTGCAGTACTTGATATAACTTTTATTCGATAGGTTTTTATTTGTGCTCTGGTGTCTATGGTAAATACGATAGGTCAGTTAAGGGCTGAGAATATGGCGATCGGTGATGGTTAGGAAAGCACGGATACGTTTAACAAGTACGGACTATAAGAAGTTGGAAGAAGTGTGCAACGAACTGAAAGCCATTGCCCAGAAAACAGGAGTCAAAATGAGAGGCCCAGTTCCTTTACCTACCAAAAGACTGCGGGTTCCTGTTTTGAAGTCGCCCTGTGGTGAGGGGACCGCCACATGGGATAAGTGGGAGTTGCGTATTCATAAGCGTCTCATAGATGTTGACGCTGAGGAACGTGTTATGAGACGTATTATGCGTATTCGTGTTTCAGAGGAAGTGCACGTGACAATAGAGCTTATGTAAGAACAGTTAAAGGTATGAATTCTGTCGTGTTTGCGCTTTTACAGGATGTAAATGTAGCATGTTATTGTAAGAATTAGGCTTGCTGCGAAGGTTAAAGCCCATATTGACTTGTTCCACAGAAACACCTTGAATCCGTCAAACATTCCAAATGGGATGAGGTTGAAAAGAGCTATCCACGCGTTGAATGCGGCGGCAAGCTTGGACGCTGTTGTGGGGAAAGGAACTGTTATTATCATAAAAATGGTTGATAAAATAATGTTTGTCAGTGGACCTGCAACGGATATTTTTCCCATATTTTTCATATCTATGAATCCAGATACCATTACTGCCCCTGGAGATATTATCTTGAAAAACGGTGAGATTATGGAGATTAATGTTAGAATCGCACCGGTAAAGATCAATCTAAACTCGGCCCAAAATCCCATTATTTGGGCAGCTATTTTGTGAGCCATTTCATGTGCAAAAAAAGATGCAGTCAACACTGCTGTAAACAATATTAAGTTGATGGGCTCCATTGGAAAGTACATAGTGAAAGATAGCCCTATCAAGACGACAAGTATCGCAGCTATTGACAGATGCTTGACTTCACTATTACTGAAGCGCATTTTTCTTTGCGGTTTAAGTGGCGCGTATGCGCCGGTATATTCATATGGTTTTTGTTTTTGAAGAACTACTGGTTGCCTCTCTTCCTTTGGCGCTCTTGCCAACTCTATTCTTGGACAATCGTGGTTTTCTGGTAAGCGATGTTCTGAACAGAAATAGCTTCCGCAATATTGGCACTTGAAAGGCAGGAAAACCTCTTGTCCACATTTTTGGCATCTCATTTTGGCACGCCTTTTATGACTAGGATGTTAGGTTGTTGTTATATGTTTCTCCTAGAACGAAAACTTCGCGTGCGAGAAGTCTCTTCTAATCTGAAATGATTCCAATTCTTGTAACAGAAGTGTTTCGCTTTTCAAGCTCGTGGATTAAGGGATTGATCCCTACAGAATCGCTGGCGATGTGTCCGGTAACTATGACATTTCCTTTGCTCTCACTCTTCAATTTTTCAAGATCTATGGGACTTATATGGATGTACACAACTGTTCCGATGCCGTGTTTGAAGTATGTTTTCGCAATTTCATAACCACCGTTCGTTCCAGCACCGTGCGACACAACAACTTTTCCAGCTGGGCGTTCAGTTTTTCCCAGTCGAATCTTAATTTCGGTACCCGCGTTTCTGAATTCTTTCAGCTCTTTCAGAGCGGAAACTACATCCTGCACAGTGGAATTTCTTCTCGTTCTGCTTTGAATCTGCTCACTCATTATTCTTCTTCCAATTGCATCTAACGGCGTGTGTATATTCATGTAAGGCATTTTCAAAAGTCTTGCAACGTCAACTGCGTGAGCATAGTTACTTGTATGTGCTTGCACCTCTAATCGTTTAAGTTTCTTTGTGACAGCCTTTTCAGCTTCTTTCCTTGGAACTTCAGCATTAATCATCTGTTGAATGTGTCTCTTAAAAACTTGGTAGAAGTTTATGGCAGCAGTTCCGCCTTGTGGATGATGAGCAATCACAGCATCATAACCCAGTTGCTTTGCAAGCCAGAGTTCAGAAACGCCAGCATCTATGCCGAACAAAACTTTTTCGATATTTTCGCCTTTCACGTATATGGCACTATCGTGTGGTGCTTTCTTTAACCCCGCGAGTTTCAAAGATAACTCCATGATCCCTTCAGTATTCACGTGTGTTCACCTTCACATTCTTGAAATAATGGAAAGATCAAAAATACGTATAAACTTAACCGGTATAATGCTGTTCAATTGGATAGAGGATGGAGGATTTAGATGCAAGGGAAGACGAGGAAACTAGCTTTGGCAGAAGGTATAGCGGCTGGAGGTCTCTTCGGAACAGCAGCGGTCTTCATAAGATTTCTGCAAAATCAAGACGCGTTTTTCATAGCTTTCTGGCGTTTAATGATTGCCTGTCTAGCGCTGGCCATAATACTGGTCGTCGTTAGAAAGCGATTCAGTTTTGACGCGGTGAGAAGGAATTCGAAAGAACTTCTCATTCTCAGCGTTTTCCTCGCGCTTCACTTTATATTCTTTACGTACGCAGTGAAGGACACAACAATCCTGAATGCAACGGTTCTCGTCAATACTACTCCGATTTTCTCAATGTTTATCTCGACTTTCCTTTTTGACACTAGGCCGTCACGCCTGGCAATTGTGGGTTTGGTAATATCATTTACAGGTGTGTTAGTGATATTATATGGCAATGCAATTGTTCCGAGGACAAATGCTTATTCAGGAGTTTTTTCTGGAAGTCTGAAAGGCGATTTGGAAGCTGTTTTAGCTGCGTTAGTAGAAGCCTTTTACCTTAATTATGGCAGAAAAATAAGGAGCAAGATGGCTATACTTTCTACTATGTTCCCGATTTACATGCTGGCAGCTATTACCGTAGGGGTTTTAGGAATGTCAGCTACAAGTAACGTTCTGATATTGCCGACTGAAGCAGGGATCGTCCTTCCGCTTGTGGGATTGGGGATTTTACCAACAGCAGTAGCTCACACACTCTATTTTTCTTCCTTATCAAACCTCAAGTCCTTCGAAACGGCGACGATGGCTTTGCTTGAACCTGTTGGTGCAACAGTGTCAGGAGTAATCCTGTTCCAAGAGGTGCCTGCGCCGCTGTTTCTTTTTGGTGCTGCTTTCATTTTGATGGGGATTTTCTTTATTGTTAAAGAGAAGAATTGAAGGCGAATTTGACGAAACAAATAAAAAAGGATAAGGGCGTATTAGTGTGCTAAGATGAGTTGAGACGATGGTAACTGACGAGGAAATATTGAAGGCTTTGAGATCTGCCATCACTTATCTGGATAACTCGCTTGTAGTTGCAGGCAAGAAGGATGAAGACTTGCTTGAGAATAGCGTTTGGCATGTGGCCGCAGAGCTGGAGTACACCTTGTTCCTGTTCTCAGTGATAGTTCAAGATGAAATTGAAAGATCAAAATGGAAGCTTAATCCAAAGCTGAAAAAAATTGATGTATATCCAGCACTGCTGAAAGTGCAAGATCTGCTTAACCGAGCTGAAAAGTCTGCTGGGAACAAG
>DAOVGI010000034.1 GCA_030672475.1 Candidatus Bathyarchaeota archaeon | reverse complement strand
GCAACCGGCGTAACGGTTATTGTCGAATTCGTTATTGCTATTGCACCTGTTGGACAAATGGCAACACATTCACCGCAAAGGTCACATTTCACACGATCTATTATCGGTACCTCTGGTGATGTGGCGAGTTCGCCTAATCCTATAAATGTTGCAGCCCTTGATGCTGCAGCCATACCTTCCTCAACAGATTCACGAACGTCCTTCGGTCCTAAGGCGCATCCGCAGACGAAAATACCTTCCTTGGCACTGTCCACAGGGTTAAGTTTGTAATGTTTTTCCATGAAGAAGCCATCAGGTCCTGTGTGTAAGCCGAAGGTCTTTGATGTTTCTTCCGTGTCTGGTCTCGGCGTGATTCCCATGCTAAGCACTACGATGTCAAATTTTTCTTCTACTGGTGTTCCAGCAATTGTGTCCTCAGCTTTAACGATCAATCCGTCATTTGATGGCAAAACCTTAGCTGCTAGTCCTCTGACAAATCTTACACCTTGTTCTCTAGCTCTTGCATAGAATTCTTCGTATCCTTTGCCACCCGCCCGTACATCCTGATAGAAAATCCATGGCTCGACGTTTGGCACTGCCTTCTTAAGCAGGAATGCTTGCTTGATGGCAACCATACAGCCTATTTTGCAGCAGTATTCCTTCGCCCTTTCTTGAAGAGCGCGACTTCCAACACACAGAATAAAAGCAATTTTCCTTGGGATTTTTCCGTCAGATGGCTTTTGAAAGCCAAGATGCATTATACGTTCAAACTGCAGATTTGTCACAATGTCCGGATGCATCCCATAAGAGTATTCGCCGAAATCGTTTGGGCTTATCTGGTCGTAACCCGTTGCAATAATTATTGTACCTACGTTTAATTCGATTTCTTCAGGCTGCATGTCATAGTTTATGGCTTTCGGTTCACACACTTCGACGCACTTTCCACAAGCGATTGGTTCTAATCCTAAACAGTTATCAAAGTCTAGGACGTAAGCTCTGGGAACACCTTGGGGATACGGTATGTATATGGCTTTACGCCAAGTCAAACCCATGTTGAATTCATCTGGAACCTCGACTGGGCACACGTCTGTGCAATCGTCGCATCCCGTGCATTTATCAATATCCACGTATCGAGGTTTCACTTTTATCGTGACGACGTAGTCTCCTGGAACACCCTTCAAAACTATGGGCTCAGCCATTGTATAGATTTTTATTTTTCGATGTTGCGCTGCACTTACCATTCTTGGCGCCAAAATACAGTATGAGCAATCAAGCGTTGGGAAGGTTTCGCTCAGTTGAGCCATGTGTCCACCTATACAGGGACTTCGCTCCACTAGGTGGACTTGGTAACCCTTATTCGCCATTTCAAGAGCTGTCTGAATGCCGGTGATGCCGCCTCCGACAACAAGAACCTCTCTTTTCACTTTAGTCATGATGGGGTGCAGTTCATCCAAGTATTTTACTCGGCTGACCGCACCGCGTATAATGTCCATAGCCTTCGCTGTTGCTTCATCTACATTGTCATGAACCCAACTGCAATGCTCACGTATATTTGCCATTTCAAGAAGGTATGGATTTAGACCAGCTTCTGAAACAGCTCTTCTAAAAGTTTCCAAGTGCAACTGAGGAGAACAGGAAGCAACAACAACACGATTGATTCCATATTCTTTTATTCCGCTTCTAATCTTGCCTTGTCCCTGAGTACTGCAGAGATAATCCACGGTTTCAACAGTTTTTACTCCTTCAAGTTTGGATGCAGCTTCCTTTACCTTTTCAACATCCACCGTGTCACTGATGTTACCTCCACAATGACAAATGTAAACGCCGATGCGTACTGCAGATTCCAAACCGTTCACATCCGCTAATTCACAGATTTTACTCGCAGTAGAAAGATGTTGAGCTAATCCGCGTTATATAATCTTTCTACAAGAAACTGAAATTTTTGAACGACAAGTTTAAAATGTTTGATTAATCAGTTCCTAAACATTAGGAAGGGCACCTAATGAACCTTGCAGAAAAAGTCAGAAGCATAAGTGGCGAAGACGTGCTTTCCTGCTATCAGTGCGGCTTATGCAGCGGCTCATGCCCCGTAAGGTTCGCCATGGATTTATCACCAACACAAGTGGTCAGGCTTGTTCAAGTAGGCAATATAGAAAAAATTTTTGAATCTAACACCTTCTGGATTTGTAGTACGTGCTTCTCCTGCTACGCAAGATGCCCGAGAAAGATTAACATAACAAAGATTATGGAAGCCTTGAGACAGATAAGACTTCGGAGAGATCAAGATAAAATTGCTCTCAGCGATATCCCAAAAGAAGAGCTGAAAATACTCCCGCCAATCGCTTTGGTCAGCAACTTCCGTAAAACAACGGCTTAGAAGGCGTGTAAATGATTAGATTACCGTACTATCCTGGCTGTGCTGTGCAAACTACAGCCAGAAACTACTCGATTTCAGGTGTAGCGATTGCTGAAAAATTAGGGATAGAACTGGTTGAACTGCCCAAATGGAACTGCTGCGGGGTTTTTCCGTTTCTAGCAAACGACGATATAATGCGACACTTAGCTCCAATAAGAAATCTCATACACGTTCAAGAAATGAATGAGAAGGGAATCGTGCAAAACGAAAACCGCGTAGTTACGTTCTGCTCCATGTGTTATCACACACTTAAAGAAGCTAACCTTTTCTTGAAAGACCCTGAAAAAAAGGAAAAAACAGACATTTTTTTTGAAAGAGAAAAAGAATTTGTCGGTGGAGTTAAAGAAGGCTATAAAGGCGGAGTGGAAGCTCTAGACTTCCTAGAAGTTCTAAAAGATATAGTGGGATATGACAAAATAGCTGAAGAAGTAAAAAAACCGTTGAAAGGCTTAAAAGTTGCACCTTATTACGGCTGCCTTGTTCTAAGACCAAGGGAAATAGGCATAGATGACCCGGAAAACCCAACCATCTTGGAAAACATCCTAGAAGCCTTAGGGGCCGAAGTCATTGACAACCCGAATAGGATACAGTGTTGCGGCAGTTATCACACCGTTGACAGAAGAGACATAGTCGCAGAGCTAACTTACGACAACCTAATTTACCCTGTAAGAAGTGGTGCTGAAGTCATTGTTACGTGTTGTCCACTTTGCACTTTCAATCTGGATTTCAGACAGAAAGATGCAGGAAAGCTTCACAGAGACCTACAGGAAATACCTGTAATGTATTACACACAACTTATGGCAATAGCCTTAGGATTGGATAAACAATTTTATGGTGTTGATCTTGGATTACATTATGTTGATCCGAAACCGTTGCTTGAAGCTAAAAATCTTTATTAGAAAGCTGAGAAGAGTGCTATCTCCTCATGATTATTTAAGCTTGGTGTGAAAAATGAGTCAAGAAAAAAAAGAGGAAACGAAAAAGGTTCAAATATACATCATGGGACGTGAATATCAAGTTCCAGCAGGCTTGACTATCATGAAAGCCATGGAATACGCGGGTTACAGATTTGTAAGAAGTTGTGGTTGCCGCGGAGGTTTCTGTGGAGCATGCGCCACAGTTTACAGAGTAAAGGGAGATTACAAGCTAAGAATGGCTTTAGCTTGCCAAGAAACCGTTGAAGACGGAATGTACATAAGCCAAATCCCATTCACACCCGCAGAAAAACCCATTTATGATCTTGAGAAACTAGGCCCGTCAGCAAACGTGTTTTTGCAGTATTATCCTGAAATTGCAAAATGCGTGAGTTGTAACACTTGCACAAAAGCGTGCCCACAAGACTTGGAAGTAATGGATTATGTTCAAGCTGCTTTGAGAGGTGACTTTGAGGAAGTGGCAAGCCTCTCATTCGACTGCATCTCATGTGGACTATGCGCCGTGAGATGCCCCACGGAACTCGTGCCCTACAACATAGCTTTGCTTGCGCGAAGACTTTACGGCAAATATGTTATGCCTAAAGCAAAGCATGTTGAAGAACGAATAAAGGAAATAGAATCGGGCAAGTTCAATGAAGAACTCCAGAAGCTTATGGAGGCAAGTGTGGATGACCTCAAGGAAGTTTATGAAACAAGGGAGATTGAACCAGAATGAGCAAGTTAAAGATTGTTAGAGGATACCCCGAATACATGCTAGAAAGTATAGAGGCTGTTGAGAAGACCAGGGACAGAAGGTTAAAAGAGACTTTCCCACTTATGAAGCTTGAAGAGAGGGATGAGATACTTAAGAAGTTTCATCCAGATTACAAAGAAGAAGCGAAAAGACCTGTGAAAGTTGGACCTAACAAGGGAGATTTGATGCCTCATGAAGTTGCAGACTTGCTTGAAGCCCATTCGCTGATAAGACCTGAA
>DAOVGI010000006.1 GCA_030672475.1 Candidatus Bathyarchaeota archaeon | reverse complement strand
TTAATTGATCACATGCTTTTTTCAATGAGCAAAGTAGTAGCTAACCTGTATGTTGATGAACAACGCATGCTGAAAAACATCGAATTAACTCAAGGACGTGCTATGTCTGAAGCAGTCATGATTGCGTTGACGAAGAAAGGCGTGAGTCGCCAAGAAGCTCACGAACTTCTCAGAAAACTATCAATAAAAAGTAAAATGGAAAAGCGGCATTTCAGAGGAATCCTCCTTGAAGACAAGGTTGTGACGGAAAAATTAAGCGAAAAAGAGATTGATGAGGCTTTGAATCCGAGGAATTATTTGGGCACAGCTTTGGAGCAAGTTGAGCTTATGGCTAAAAAGACCAGGAAAGAACACGAGGCTAGAGGGGTAGCTTAGTATTCTGTTAACGCTTTTTGTTCCCAATCTTCTCCCTTTTCAAGCTTCTTCCATTCCTCTCTTTTGACGAAGCCGCCTACTTGCTCTTTTATTTTCTTTGCCAGTTTCGATCCTATAAGCGGCAGACTTACCAAGTCTTTGATGGCTGCATGTTTTATGTTTGCTATTGTCTTGAAACCCGCATTGTAGAGTATGCGTCCGCGAACTCTGCCAACTCCTTCAAGTCTAACAATCGACAACAATTCTTTTCTAACGCCTTTCTCTATTCTCTCCATAAGCATGTGAGTTTGTGGTAACGCTCGTTTGTTGCCAAATAGCAGAGCTAGTTCATGGGTGGCGTGGAGCAACCATTTCGCATTTTGAATTGCCCTGTAAAGGTCTCCTGGCTGCACTCGGAATCTTTCAATTGTTTCATCTTCGCTCATTTCTTCAGTCCAGCTTTTCAAAACCATTGCCGTTTTTACTTCTCCTAGAAGTTCTTCATACGCTATCTCGTCTTCCCACTCATCAGGAACATCTACAAGGAGTTCTTCTCTATGTTCTTCCATGAAAACTGCTATTTCATCCACTTCTTGTGTATAAGGTCTCAGTTTTGGAGCCATATCTGGGGTATGGGCAATCATGTGGAGAAGGCTTAAGTCCGTCAGGTAAGTCGGTTCGAATCTTAACGCGTCGCGGATTATAACGGCTGAAACCGGGTCTATGTAAAGTTCGCTTATCCGTTTTCCAAATTTCGTGGCATAAATGTTCTCACCTTGAACGTCAACCATCTCCTCGTCGTACAGATACTTCAGAATCTTGGCTATTACACTCTTGATCGCTTTGACGTCGTACTGGTATGCGTAAAAGGTTCTGCCGAAGAAGTCGTGGATTCCACGTTCCGTGTGAGCAAAATCTGCTGCTATTGTGGCAAGCACATGTGACCTTAAGATTCTTTCAACAGCAAGCTTGGACCAAATTCGCTCTGGGCGCGCTAGGAGGTAACTTTCCATCAAATAGTCCGCTTCATCACTGGTTTTAGCCGTTAGTATCGCTTCTCCAACCTTATCATACTTAGGTCTTCCAGCCCTACCAGCCATTTGTTTATACTCTAAAACGCTGATTGGATAGTAACCGTATCCTGGTTCATATCGTCTGTAGTCTTGAATCACAACGGTTCTGGCAGGTAGGTTTACGCCGAACGCCAACGTGGGTGTAGCTGCTAATACCTTAATTTTTCCACGTCGGAAAGAATCTTCTATTATTCTCCGGTGTGCACTGCCTAAACCTGCATGATGAAATGCGGTTCCATGCTTAACTAATTCAGCCAACAGCTCACTTACTCTGGTTTTCTCTCCGGCTGCCAAGATTTTGCCAGCGTCACGGATGAGGGCCCGTTTCACGGGCTTGGATAAGAGTTCCTCAACTTGACTGGTGGCTTTTTTGGCAAATGTAACAGCTCTTCTTCTTGTGCTCGCAAAGATTAATGCCTGTCCACTGGATTTTACAGTGTCCAAAGCTAGATTTATGGCGGCATTTGTTGATTTTTTCCCTATTTTTTTGGCGTCTCCATCTTTGAATTGAATTTCCTCGTGTAAGATTACACCTTCCTTTAGATGGATTGGTCTCCAATCTGTTGTAACGTAGTCTGCTTCAAGCCACTCCGCGATTTCTTCAACGTTGTTTATTGTTGCGCTTAAAGCCAAAATCTGCATGTCTGGATTAATCTGCATCATCCTTGCCAGGACGACTTCAAGGGTTGGTCCCCGCTCGGCATCGTTCAACAAATGTACTTCGTCAGCAACTACTAGTGAAATTTCATCCATCCATTTAGCTCTGTGCCTTAGAAGAGAGTCCGCCTTCTCGTTGGTGGTTATTATTATGTCGTATCTTTCGAGCCATGTGTCGTTGCTGTCATAGTCGCCTGTGCTTATGCCTCTCGTCACCCGTCTTCCATTAGGCTTCCGTATTGAAGTGTATTTCTTGAATTCTTCATATTTTTCGCTTGCTAAGGCTCTTAATGGCGTCAAGTAAACCGTTTTTCCTTTCTTGTTCAGTATGTGTTTAAGGGCGCAGAGTTCGGCAACCAAGGTTTTTCCAGAAGCTGTGGGACTTGCTAAAACTAGGTTTCGTCCCTCTAAAGCTCCAGCTCTTATTGCCTCCTCCTGTGGAGGATAAAGGTCAACTAGTCCAGACTTTACTAGTATTTCTTTGACAGATTTTGGTACGGACAATTCTGTTATCTTCACGGTAGTACGCCTATCTTTTTTCAACAGCAATTATCACGTTGTCAATTTAAAGTGTTATGTGCAACACGGAAGTTTCCATTGGGTTACGTTTTTCTATAAGAAGATTATACTAGAAACTGTGATGAGAGGACTTGAACCAGGATGATTGAAAACATAAGGGAGCTGCTTAAAGCACACGAAGGTCTAAGACGCGAGGTTTACTTGGATATTGAAAATTCAAGCATAATTCCAAAAGAGGTCGTTGATACAATGCTGCCATACTTCAATCAACATGCATATGGTAACCCAACACTGACGCATAAACCCGGCTGGGAAGCCTACGAAGCAATAATGAAAGCTTCTCAAGAAATAGCCATGTTTTCGGGTTGTAAAACACTTGAAGAAGTGAATTTCACTCCAGGAGAAACAGAAGCTAATAACCTGGCACTCATGGGAACAGCCTTTTCGATGACAGGGGAGGGCAAGAAAATTGTTATTTCTGAAATTGAACCTTTAAGCGTCTTACATGTTGCCAATTTACTCCAGAAACATGGATTCACCGTAGTGAAAGTCCCAGTGAACGAGGAAGGCTTAATCAACCTTGAAAAATTAAGGGAGACCGTTGACAAAGAAACAATCCTTGTAAGTCTATCAACTGTAAATCATGAGATTGGAACAATAGAACCAGTCAAGGAAGCGTTGGAAATAGTGAAGGACAAAAATCCTAAAACAATATTTCATACAGACGCCTCAGACGCCTACGGAAAAACCGCGTTCAATATGAAAGATTTAAACGTGGATTTGGCAACCATAAGTAGCTACAAAATTTTGGGACCGAGAGGTACAGCTGCCTTATGCGTGAAAGAAGGCGTCACAATCAAAAGGATCATAGAAGGGCAAATAGGAACACAGAAACTTTGGCCAGGAATTGAGAACACACCATTAATTGTTGGCTTTGCAAAAGCTTCCGAACTGGCCTTCCATAATTTTGAAGAGAATGTGAATCATATGCGAAGGCTTAGAGACAAGCTGATTGATGGAGTAACGGCAAAAATATCAGATGTCAAGCTCAATGGACCTGAAAACGACAGGAGAGCTCCTGACAATGTGAACATTAGTTTTCTAAAATGTGAGGGTGAAGCATTAACCATTGAATTAAGTCTGAATGGAGTTTACGTTTCAAGTGGAAGCGCATGTACGAGACGGCTTCTTCAACCGAGTCATGTTCTCGTTGCAATAGGAAGGAAATTCGCCCTAGCTCACGGCAGCATCCTAATGAAAGTTACAAGGTATCATACTGAGGAAGATGTGGACTATGTTTTAGAGGTTATCCTGAAGGCTGTTGGAAGGATAAGAGGAATCGTTGGTTCTGTGGAGGTGGATAGCCATGTCTAGGACGCCTCTTCCATACAACCGGAAGATACTTGAGCTTTTCAGGAACCCGAAAAATCTTGGAAAGATGGAAGACGCCACAGTGACAGCTGTAGCGGGAAACCCCTCATGTGGAGACATGATAATTTTCTACTTGAAAATTAATGACGAAGAAGTTATTGAGAAAGCATCATTCGAAAGTTACGGCTGTGCCGCAAACATAGCAACCTCAAGCATAGTCACTGAAATGATCAAAGGAATGAACATTAAAGATGCATGGAAAACATCATGGAAAAGTGTTGTGGAAGCCGTCGGCGGACTTCCAAGCGTAAAGTTCCACTGTGGCATCCTAGCCGTTGGAGCATTAAAGAGAGCAATAAGAATATACTATGAAAAGAGGGAAGTTTCTCCTGGTTGGCTGCCTAAGGAATTGACTTTCGAGGAAAAGCAAGCTCTGGAAGAGGAGGAATTAGCGAAGATACTTTCAAATAGAATGAAAGACGAAGGCGAAAAATAATGTTGGATCCATACAGAATTAGGGAAGACTTCCCCATCCTAAAACGAAAAATAAACGATTACCCACTAATCTACCTCGATAATGCAGCTACAACGCAAAAACCCAGACAAGTAGTTGACGCCATCAAACATTTTTATGAGAATTGCAACGCGAATATTCATAGAGCTGTTTACACGCTTTCCCAAGAATCATCTGAGCTTTACGAAAGCGCGCATGAAGACATTGCTAAATTCATTAACGCAGACGGCATGGAAGAGATAATCTTCGTGAGAGGTACTACTGAGGCAGTAAACCTTGTTGCTTATGCTTGGGGTCTTCATAACTTGGGAAAGGAAGATGAAGTCATGGTGACGTTGATGGAACATCACAGCAACATAGTTCCTTGGGAAGCCCTCTCAAAAATCAAAGGGTTCAAGGTCAGATATGCAGATGTAAACGATGATGGGACCTTGAACTATGAATCTCTTGAGAATGCAGTTTCCAACAAAACCAAGATTGTTTGTTTAACTCATGTGTCCAACGTCACCGGAGTGATAAACGACGTGAAAAATGTTACTAGGATAGCGCATGAGCATGGCGCCTTAGTACTTGTGGATGGAGCGCAATCCGTTCCTCACCTACCGGTGGACGTTAATGACTTGGATATCGACTTTCTCGCCTTTTCGGGACATAAAATGCTGGGTCCAACAGGCATAGGAGTCCTATATGGTAAACGCGAAGTTCTTGAAGAGATGGAACCGTTCCAAAGTGGAGGCTCGATGATAAAAGAAGTCACGTTTGACACAACAACGAAGCGTTGCTTGAGTTCTTGGAACGATCTGCCTTGGAAATTCGAAGCTGGAACGCCGAACATCTCTGGCGGCGTAGGTTTAATGGCTGCTGTCAGATACTTAAAGGACGTAGGTATGCAAAACGTTAAGGCACATGAGAAAAAATTGACCGACCGTGCCCTAAATCGCATGCAAGAATGTGAGAAGATTAGGATCTATGGTCCAAAAGATGCAGCCTTGAAATGCGGAATAATACCTTTTAGTGTTGATGGATTGAGCTCACATGATGTTGCCTTGTTTCTTGACAGTTATGGAGTCATGATTAGAAGCGGTTTCCACTGTGCTCAACCGTTACACGAAAAGTTCAAGCTCAAATCCTCAGCGAGGGTAAGCTTCTACATTTATAACACTACTGAAGAGATTGACCGACTGGTTGAGGTTCTAAAGGAGATTGAACAGTTTCAATGAGTAGCGTTGATGATTATGTGGCTAGAATTGAAGAAACATGCGGTGAAGAAAGACATTTTATCGTTATTTTCAGGTATAACTTGAAGAACGAGGCAATTGCAAGAATTCTAAAGAAAGCAAAGATGGAAAAATCAACGTCTCGAATAGCTTTTGAATTATCTTTTAGGGATGTTTCTTTTCGTCTTTACGTGACTGGGAAGGCTATTTTTAGGAATTTGAAGGATAAGGAAGAATTGCGAAAGGTTTTGGCTGATCTTTTGCTGTAATCTACTGCAGGGTAAGCGTGGGTAGTTGAAACTCAATTTTTATGATAATTACTCTGAGAAGACTTTTGCGACTTTCTGAAGTTCTTTTGTTATCGGCATTAGAAATTTTACTCTTTTTTCGGTTTTTGATTTGTAGGAGTCGATGATTGTT
This sequence comes from Candidatus Bathyarchaeota archaeon, assembly GCA_030672475.1. GTDB lineage: Archaea > Thermoproteota > Bathyarchaeia > Bathyarchaeales > Bathycorpusculaceae > SOJA01. The sequence continues at coordinate 2,306 of DAOVGI010000006.1, read as the reverse complement.
TTCAGTTTCGCCATGATTTCGCCGGTGATTTCTACAAGAATCTCATGGTTCTCCTTGTCTGCAAGGTTGAGTATTTCTACTTCTTCGTTTCTGTGAATCAGGATCAGCTGTCCCGTCAGATGTAGATAGGCTTTGCTTATTTGTTCGTTGTAGCCTTCTGGAAGTGATGAAACAGAAATTTCGATTGTTTTGCTGAATGGCTTCAGAATTTTGAATAGGGAGTTAAGAAATTCGTTTACTAGATTTTCTTCCTCCATTTCGCCTTCAGATATTTGCCCGGCTTTTTCTTCCATATCTTTCAAAAATTTTACAGATTCTTCTTTGTTCACTTCATTTTCTTTTGTCGGTGTTGCTTCTGTAGTTATTTGTGGTGCAGCGTCTTGAATTGTGGGTGATGCAGGTTCTTCCGCCATTTAGGTTTACTCCTAGCTGAATAATTACCATGTAAGTCGTCTTTGTAACAGTAATAAGCGTTAGTCTGTGCGGAAGGTTTACGTACAATGTTAGAATACGTCAGTTCAATCATGTATCGTAAGACACAATATTTTTATCACACGCAAAGGATACAATGTCTTGGGGAGACAATGGGCCAAAAGCGGAAAGTAGGCGGAATCGGTTATGGAACTGATTCGATAAAAGAAAAAGGTAAATACGCAACAAAGACAGCCTCCGTCTCTTTAAGGAAAGACAACTTCAAGATAACACTGGACATAACCCAAAGACGGAGAATGTCAAAGTCTCCTCAGTATGACAAATATGATATCGCAAAGTATGATCTACATCCAGGCTACACATTTCCAGAATCCGTGGAATCTATGATTCCAATGGGAACTCCTGAGTACATTGACAGCGGCCAAAGATACGTGGAAAGAATGATTCGAGCATTATTCTACTTTAAACAGTGCGCCTTAATAGGACCATCTGGAACAGGTAAAACTCACATCACCTATCTAGTAGCTGAAATCACTGGGCTACCAGTGTGGGAAGTAAACTGCGGATTACAAACCTCATCGTACGACTTGATCGGACGCTTCATCGGTCTTGGAAAAGAAAACTGGATCGACGGTCAAGTAACATCTTGGCTGAAGTACGGCGGATTACTCTACCTTGACGAAGCCAACATGATGAAACAGGATGTTGCGACAAGGTTAAACCCGGTTTTGGACACAAGAGGTCACCTGGTTTTGACTGAAAAAGATAATGAAATGGTGCCTAGACACCGTTATGCATATGTAATTATAAGTATGAACCCGTTTTCAGCTGAATTCGCAGGAACCAAACCCTTGAACGTTGCATTTAGGAGAAGAATGAGCGTTTGGATAAACTTTGATTATGAGAGCTTAGGGGAAAGAATCTCCAAGAAGGAAGTAGAACTCTTATTGAAAAGGTCAAAGATCGACGAGGATACAGCCTATAAAATAATACAGGTTGGAGCTGAAATGCGCAGGCAATATCAATCAGGCGACCTGCCGTACGGTCCCTCAGTAGGCGACCTAAGCCATTGGGCAGTGTTGATAAAGGACGGAGCTGACCCCGTCTCAGCAGCTGAAGAAACCATAGTAGCGTTAACCAGCGACAGCATCGAAGTTCAAGCAGATGTACGAAGGCTCATCCAGTCAGTCTTCACCAGTTAGAAACTTAATTCCACACGGTGAACCAAGTGGGGTTCCTAGAATACGCTTCATCAATATTCTTCGAAAAAGACCAGTTGAAAACAAAACTGTTAGTGTCTCCCAAATTTCAGTTTCCACAATTTTTAGACGATGAAACTGGTTTTGTGAATATTTTTCCAGAACCAACAATTAAAGAAGACGAATACGGTGAAAAAACAATATCACTAATGGGTTATTACTTCCCCGCCGATGCCCAAGGTAAAAGTGATGCTGCAAGCCTTTTCAGAGCAGCAGTTTTCCATCTTGGCGCACATGTTCTTTCCTCAAAGTTTGAGGATTACAAAGATTGGAGAAAAAGGAAAGATCAGCGGTTAGCGAAATTCACGATTTCCCTTATTGAAGACGTAAAAGTTAATGCCTACATTTCAGCACGGCATCCTGACAAACTTGTTGATTTGGCATTTGCAAACAGTCTAGCTTTAGAAAGATTGCACCAGATAGAGAAGCTGATGAACCCCGCAACCAAAGTTATGGCTGGGCTTTTAGTAAAAGTCAACACTGGCTTCATGAGGGTTGAATCGGAAAATGAACGTGAAGCAATTACTCATCTTGCCAAGCTTCTCAGCCAGTTCAAAGAAAAAGTGCTCCTATCATTTAAAGACGAAAACGTAAGCTTGAAAGATGAAAGGCTGA
>DAOVGI010000007.1 GCA_030672475.1 Candidatus Bathyarchaeota archaeon | reverse complement strand
TTGATGAAGGGACTCTTAGACCTCATAGTGCTACAGTTCTTGAACAGAAACCCCATGCATGGCTACCAGATAACCACAAGAATCCGTAAAAACTTTGGAGTATACTTTGGACCCAGCACGATATATCCACTTCTAAATACGTTAGAGAAAAAAGGATACGTGAAGAGCGAGTGGGACATGAGCAACGAACGACCCAGGAAAGTCTACACACTAACAACTGAAGGAAGAGGACTACTAAACTTTACAGAGGGTTCACTTAACTTCATATGCAGAAAGATAGGCACAACAGGCGTACCTGACGGCATCATGATGGAAGACAACATTCCGAAGCCAGCTTTCCAACCATTCCTAAAGAAAATTCAAAGAACAAAACCACAAATTTAGCCTTCAACTTCACCATACCTTCAACTTCACGCTCAAGAGCACTAACGCATAGTTTCCTCCAACAACAGCACTATTTTTATTGCATAGTTCACCGTCTAACTAACGGGGGAACTCTTGGAAAAAGCAGACATTCTGGTGTACGGATGCATCATTTTACCGATGAACGGAAGAAGGTTCATAGAAGACGGAGCCATAGCCATAAAAAATGGCAAAATAACTTTCGTCGGTAAGCGAGCATTTTTAAAGACCCTGAGGGCTGAAACCATGATAAACGCAAAGGGAAAAGTTGCCATGCCAGGGTTAATCAACTGTCACACACATGTGCCTATGACCCTTTTTCGCGGAATAGCTGAAGATCAACCTTTAGAAAAATGGCTGAAGAACACTATCTGGCCTTTGGAGGCAAAGCTGAAGCCAGAGGATGTTCATGTTGGAGCTCTTCTAGGCTGCTTAGAAATGATCAAGAGTGGAACAACTTGCTTTGCTGACATGTATTTCCATGAGGATATGGTTGCAGAAGCTGTTAAGAAAAGCGGATTGAGAAGTGCTTTGGCAGAAGGCATAATCGAAGCTGGAAATGAAAGCTTGGGCAAGAAAATGCTGAACAGAAGCGTAAATTTCGCCAAGAATTTCCTTGGATACGCCGACGACAGAGTAACTACGTTTCTGGGACCCCACTCAGCTTACAGTTGCAGCCTTCAACTTCTCACAAAAATCAGGAAGAAATGCTCGGAATTAAACGTCGGCGTCCACATTCATTTAGCTGAGTCAAAAGAAAACTTCAGAGAGTTCGAAAACAAACACGGTTCCAGCGAGGTTAAATTTTTAGACAATATCAACTTCTTTAAAAGTCACGTTCTTGCGGCCCATTGCACAAACTTGTCAACGGATGATCTGCAGGTTTTATCCCACAAGAACGTTAACGTGGTTTATGTTCCCGTGGCCAACATGAAACTCGGCGTCGGCGCAGCAAAAATAAAGGACTTGACTGATTTAAGCATCAATGTCTGTTTGGGAACAGATGGCCCAGCCAGCAACAACACACTTGACATGTTTGAAACCATGAAAATCGCAGCTTTGCTTCAAAAACTCGTCTATTTGAATCCAAAAGTTCTGCCAGCCCATGAAGTCTTGAGGATGGCAACAACGAACGGAGCCAAAGCCCTACGACTTACGAAGAATGTTGGATCACTTGAAGTAGGCAAAAAAGCCGACTTAATTCTCATCGACCTTTCAAAGCCTCATCTGAAACCCTTACATGATATCTACGCAAGCATAGTCTACTCCGCATGCAGAACTGACGTGGACGCAATTATTGTTAATGGCAAAATTCTTATGGAAAATAGACACGTAAAAAGCTTGGATGAGCAAGCCATAATGGAAAAGGCTGAAGATACAGCTTCAGATTTGCTCGCACGATAAGACGTATTAATCTGCCTTCAAAAGAGCACACGACAGACTTTTCAGATTCCCTCAATGAGCAGAAAATGCGAAACGATTTTTCAACGATATGTGAACGCGTTTCCATTCTTTGACTTGCTTTTCGAGTTCCTTAACATGTCACTTCACCAAGAATGACGCAGAAAATCTTAATTCTGACGGCAAGTTTATAAATTTCTTAACAGTCTCAAAATGCTATCCATGAAGATGTATAGCCATGATGGAGTTCGAATTCTTGATTAACCTGCTTAGACACATAGGAGAGATGGAAAGCTCCGCCAGAATGCAGATATTATTGTTTGAATTGAAGGAGATAATGAGTAGATGAAGAAAAAGCCGACACAAACGCGCAGTGAAATGAAAGAGCTTGAGGAGAAGTTGAAGCAAGAACATGAAAAGTCAAGCGAGTACCTTAACCGTTTAATGTACCTTCAAGCAGATTTTGAGAATTATCAAAAACAGATGGAGAAAGAGATGCGTGATATGGTACAATTGGGCAAAGAAAAAATAATTCTTGACCTTCTCACGGTCATAGATGAACTTGAGTTGGCTCTCCGTTCCGGAAGAGAAACCGAAAACAAAGAGGCTCTTCTGGAAGGCGTTGAAATGACCCTGAAGAAAATGTACGTGACATTGGCACATGAGGGTTTAGCTAAAATAGACACTGTTGGAAAATCCTTTGATCCGAAAATGCATGAGGTTGTGATGAAGATGCCTACGAATGAGCACAATGAAGGCGTCATCGTTGAGGAGGTTAGGAAAGGCTTCATGCTTAAAGGTAAGGTTATCAGAATGAGTATGGTTAAGATCGCTACAAAGACTGGTGTTAGCTCATGAGCAAAACAAAAAGTAGGGAAAGAATATTAGGAGTAGATTTGGGAACTACTAACTCAGCAGCCGCCATTCTAGAGGCTGGAAGGCCCGTGATAATACCGAGCGCAGAGGGCCCCACAATTGCTGGTAAGATGTTCCCTTCAGTCGTAGCCTTCACAAAGGACGATCAGCTTCTCGTCGGTGAGCCAGCGAAAAGTCAAGCCGTTACTAACCCTGATGGAACAGTATTTGAGATCAAGAGAAAAATGGGAACAGACTACAAAGTGAAAGTTCACGGCAAAGAGTACACCCCTCAACAAATCTCAGCCTTCATTCTACAGAAGATTAAGCGAGATGCAGAAACATTCCTCGGCGAGAAAATAAGGAAATGTGTAATCACGGTTCCAGCTCACTTCAACGACAATCAGAGACAGGCCACCAAGGATGCTGGTGAGATCGCAGGCTTCAAAATTGCAAGGATCATAAACGAGCCAACAGCCGCTTCCTTGGCATACGGCCTCGATAAACTGGAGAAGGAGATGAAGATAATGATCTTCAGCTTCGGAGGAGGAACCAACGACACGACCATAATGGATTTCGGCGGCGGAGTCTTCGAGGTGCTGGCTACAAGCGGCGACACAAAGATCGGAGGAACTGACCTAGACGAAGCTGTCGTCAAACATCTTCTAAAAGAATTTCACGATAAGACAAACATCAATCTCATCGATGACAAAATGGCCATGCGAAGACTTAAAGAGGCAGCGGAAAAAGCAAAGATTGAACTTTCCACACTGACAACTACGGAAATTAACCTTCCCTTCATCGCTTCAGACGCCAGTGAACCTAAACACCTGCACAGCACACTGAACAGGGCTAAGCTTGAGCAGCTTACACTGCCAATCGTTCAAAAAATCAGAAATCCATTAAAGCGAACGCTGTCAGATGCAAAGCTAGAACCAAAAAACATAGACAAAATAATCCTTATCGGCGGCCAGACAAGAATGCCACTGGTGAGGAAGTTCGTGGAAGATCTAATGGGCAAAACCGTAGAGCGAGGAGTAGATCCTATGGAATGTGTTGCAGTCGGCGCTGCCATTCAAGGAGGCGTGTTGGCTGGTGAAGTGAAAGATCTGCTGCTCTTAGACGTGACACCACTCTCTTTAGGAGTCGAAACCTTAGGAGGCATCTTCACAAAGATTATGGAGCGAAACACGACGATCCCGACAAAGAGAAGCCAGATGTTCTCAACAGCAGCTGACTTCCAAACTACCGTAACGATCAATGTGCTGCAAGGCGAAAGAGGCATGGCTGCTGACAACATCTCCCTAGGAACGTTCAACCTAACAGGAATACCTCCAGCGCCTAGAGGAGTACCTCAAATTGAGGTAACCTTCGACATAGACGCTGACGGCATACTAAACGTTTCCGCAAAAGACATGGCCACTGCAAAGGAGCAGAAGATCACCATCACAGCTTCAACAAAGCTGTCAGACAAGGAGAAGGAACGCATGATGAGGGAATCTGAGGAATTCGCCGAACAGGATAAAAAGAGAAGAGAAAACGCTGAGATCCGTAACAACGCCGACTCGTTAATGTACACTGCTGAAAAAACAAAGAAAGATCTTGCCGACAAACTGGCAAAAGACCAGGTAGAACGAATAGACAAGGCAGTCGCTGAACTGAGAGCGACACTTAGTGACGAAGACTTTGAGAAAATCAAAGCCAAAAACGAGGAGCTGGCGAAAGTTCTGCAGGAGGTCGGCACGGTTATCTACCAGCAAGCAGCAGCGAAGCAAGCTGAAGAAGGGAAAACAGAGCAGACAGAAGAGTCTAAAGAGAAAGTTGTAGACGCAGACTATGAAGAAGTAAAAGACGAGGGAAAAGACTGAACTTGAGTTTCTCTTCAGACCTAGGCTGATAAATAATGAACAGAAAACTAGACTATTATGAAGTCCTTAACGTGTCGAAAAACGCTTCTAAAAAGGAGATTAAAAGAGCTTATCGCAAACTCGCCTTGAAATATCACCCAGATCGAAACAAATCACCAGAAGCCGAGGAAAAGTTTAAGGAGATATCAGAAGCATACGCTGTTCTTTCTGACAATGAGAAACGCATGCAGTATGACCAGTTTGGACATGAGGGAATAAGCAGCAAGTACACTCGGGATGACATATTCAGAGGCGCAGACTTTGACAGAATTTTCAGAGACTTAGGCTTCGGCGGCTTTGGCAACATCTTTAACATCTTCTTTGGAGGTAGAACACGTCGAAGGTACGGTCCACGCAAGGGAGCAGACTTGCGATATGATTTCGAAATAACGCTGGAAGAAGCGGCGTTCGGCTTGAGCAAGGACATAGAAATGCCGGGCTTTGATGTTTGCAGCACCTGCAACGGCAGCGGAATAAAACCTGGAACTAGCCCAAAAAAATGTCAGAAATGCAATGGGACAGGCGAAATACGACACACTCAGAACCTTGGCTACATGCACTTCACGGAAATCGAAACGTGCACTAACTGCCACGGGAAGGGTGTGATCATTGAAAACCTCTGCAAGGAATGCAAGGGCACAGGAGCCGTTAAGCGTCTTCACAAGATAAAATTAAAGATCCCGCCTGGCATTGACAACGGTCACAGCCTAAGGTTGACCGGAAAAGGAGAGCTTGGCATCCGAGGCGGTCCTAATGGAGATCTATACGTGGTCGTGCATGTTAAACCTCATGAGATTTTCAGAAGGAACGGAAGTGACATTCTTTATGAGGCTCGTATAAGCTTTCCCCAAGCAGCACTTGGAACGAAGATTTATGTTCCAACTCTCAACGGAAAAGCAAGGCTCAAGATCCCGCTTGGAACCCAAAGTGGCACATTTTTCAGGTTGAAAAGAAAAGGGATACAGCGCTTGGGCGGATGGGGAAGAGGAGATGAACTTGTCAGGGTTATCGTTCAAACACCTACAAAACTAACGCGCACGCAGAAAAAACTCTTAACTGATCTGGGAAAGGAAATGAAAGATGAAACCACGTTCAAATAATGCGTTCTCCGAATGGATGAAATTCTTCACTTTACTCAATGAATGTTAAGAGAAACTGATTCATCAACTATGCGCAATCATACATGTTGAAACTTTAGGTTGTAGGGTTGGCTCCAGAACGGTTTCCTCTTTTTTGGTTATCTTTCTTTTGAACCTGTTTTTGGCACTCTCTTTTGCTTTGATTGTTGTCCTTGCTTACATAGAAATGGTCAAAAGTAGGTCTCTTCACCCTTTTAAGGTTAGATTTATAGATGTGGACAACTTATCTTTGTTCTTCCTTCGTCTAACGTGTTTGACTTGAAGGTTGAATCCATGAATGTAGTAAAAGCAATATTTGAACCGCAAGCAGTTGTTCTAATAGGTTCAAGCAAGATTCGAGAAAAGGTTGGAATGGCTTCTCCACTGCTTTTCAAAAACGTGATCAGCAACATGCAAGAACTCTTCCGTGGAAAGACTTACGTCCTAGACATTGATGGAAAAACTGGTTTCAACAAGTTAAGTGAATTCCCTAAAGTTCCCGAGCTCGCAGTCATAATGCTTCCGCCGAAACAATCAATTGAGCAAACGGAAAAGCACGCAAAAAAAGGCGTCAAAGCCTTCGTCATTATTACTGGCGGGTTTAAAGACGAACAGCGCCAAAAACTACTGAAACTGAAAGCCAAGTATGGCATCAGGATTTTAGGGCCAAACACAATTATGGGCGTCATAAACACTGCCAATGGGCTGAACACAACTTTTGAAAGAGAGGTTAAGCCTAAAGAAGGAAACATTGCCGTCATATCTCAAAGCGGCGGAGTCGGTGCTTGTTTACTTGACTGGGCATGTTTCTACAATATAGGCATAAGCAAATTCGCTTTCGTAGGAGACAAAATAGACATTGATGATGTTGATTTACTGCGTTATTATGGAAACGACGAGAACACAAAAGTCGTGTGTCTATACATTGAGGGAATACGAAACGGAAGAAGATTCATAGAAGAAGCAAGAAAGATAGTCCATAAGAAACCTGTGTTAGCCTTGAAAGGTGGAATAACGCAAGAATCAGCGAAAAGAGCAAAATCACATACAGCTTCAATCGCGGGATCTGATGAAATTTTTGATGCAGCCCTCAAAAAAGCTGGAATAATGAGAGTCAGCGACGTCGAAGAGTTGATGAACACAGCTATAGCATTTTCGAAACAGCCTCCTATGCACGGAGATAACGTGGCAATCGTAAGTAATGTGGGCGGACCAGCAATATTGGCTGCAGATGCTGTAGCAAGGAACAATCTGAAGCTTGCGGCTTTATCTGAGAGCGTCAAGAGGAAAATAGAAAGCCTCTATCCAGGTGTCGATGCATCTAATCCTATAGATATGATAGCTGATGCTCGGGCTGAAAGATACTCTAAAGTTTTAGATTTGGTGCTCGCCGATAAGAATGTGGACGGGGTCCTAATAATAAACATGCTCAAGTCTTGCTTCTTTGAACCAGAAGACGCCGAAGTAATTGAGAGAGTTGCAGCAAAATATCCGGACAAGCCAGTTGTTGACGTTCCAGCAGGCGGACAGGACTTCGCACTCGTGTACAAGGTCTTAGGCAATACTAATGTACCATTGTATAACTTGCCTGAAAAAGCAGTGAAAGCCTTGAAGTTCCTGAGAATATACAGCAAGATCCTTCAAAAAATGTTAACTATATCTTCTAGAACCACAGAATTTATTGGTTGATTGTTATAGTTTCAGGTGGAAACTTGTCCAAGCAATTGAAACATCCAGATGCTAAATTAAGGAGACGAATCATCGATTTTTGCAGGGAAATTGCTGGTTCCTGTCAAATCACGGCAGCATGTATAATTGGTGATTATGCATTTGGGTTGACTGATGTAAAACTCACTATTGATGTATTTCTTATAATTCGCAATTTTCAGCCTAGGTTGATGAGTTACGTGAGAGTTTTGGAGGGCAGGAGCATTGTCGTTCTTGCTGTTGACGAGTGGGTTTTTGAAAGGGACGTGGAGAGAGGATTCTTGGGTGAAGCCTTGGCTGAAAGGACAGTTTTTCCATATATTGCCCTAGAAAATAGGGAATACTTGCACCTTCAAGAGGTTAAGTTGAAGAAGCGTTTAATTCTTGAACTTCTGGAGAATCTGGTCTTAAGCTTTCCAGAATTATCCCTCAATCTCCACATAGAACCAAAATATTTCATGTACGAGAATATGATGAGTAGAGCCAGGCTTTTCCCACCGATGATTCACAGTATACTAAATTTCATGCAAACAGACGTTAAAAACAGAAACATCGAATCAGTCATGAACGGATATTTAGAGGCATTGAAAGAACTGGAAGAGGAGAAAATAGTTGAGTCTTCAGGAGTACACGTGAAAATTTCCAAGAAATTCATAGAGAAAGCTGAAAGCAAGAAAATTCATTTCGTAAATATTTTCAGAACTGCTCAAAGAGCCTTGTTCACTTCTGTGCTCAGTGTCTTTTCAAGGACTCTAGGTTTTCTTTCGCAAAACAAGGGAACAACTCTAAAGTTTCAGTGGGACATTAGAGAAAACTTGAAGCTTGTCCATGAACTTGAGGATCCCCTTAGATATTTGCATATTCCTACAG